>LADV01000078.1 GCA_000961805.1 Peptococcaceae bacterium BRH_c23
CAGACCAGTCCTTATATGTTGTACCTTGCCGATGAAATACCATGCCAGTGAGCGAGAGTAGATCGGAAGTCTATGTACCTAAGAACCCGTCGACTTTAGTCGCGCGGAGTATCAGGAATGGGAATGATTGGGTTCGTGTCCTCATTTTGAGCCCATTAAGAATACTGGGACTAAGAAATTAGTTCTGAAATCGAGGGGGACAGAGATATGCTTCTATTATTAGAGGGCTTTAACTTGATATTAATCCTATTCTTTACTGGGCTTCTAATATTAACAGTGTATTCACTTTTTATTGAACATGAAAAGGATAAGATACCGAGGGCTGTCGCTCCCGGAATTATTCTGTTAGGCGTCTTAATTTTACCATTGATCAGTACTTCCCTGCCCCATCGCTATATCATTTTAATGGCTTGTGATTTGATCATACTCCTAGTAATTTCAGTATTGCTGTTGCCGATTGGGAAAGCTAAGCCTTTCGTTATGCCAGAGGGTATTAAAAGAATTGATGAGAGAGATGTTATGTTTTCCAGGGCATCTTACCGGGAGGAAGAAGTACGCTATGCTGATTATTATCGAAGAACCCCGGAGAAACAGCCAATTGATGATTTTATCCGCTCGCTCCCCGGTCTCTGCAGCCCTCTGACTCCTACCTATAATCCTATTGCAGCAGCTGTTACGGAAGGAAATTTTCAATATCTATACGATATTTCTCGGTATGTTGAAGGAGCTAAAACTTCCGTAACCCCAATGACGGTGGATCCGTCTGAAATAAGCAGCATGATTAAAGAAATCTCGAAGTATTTCGGTGCAGTACTCGTTGGGATTACAGAACTACAGCCTTATCATTTATATACCCACCGCGGCAGACGACCAGAATCGTACGGCACTGAAGTACAGCTTAGTCATAAATATGCTATAGCTTTCGCAGTTGAAATGGACTACGAAATGGTAAAAAATGCTCCGAAAGCTCCTACGGTCGTAGAGTCTTCTCAACAATATATCATTGCAGCCACAATAGGAATGCAACTAAGCTATTTCATCAGACAATATGGATTTGAAGCCAGAAATCATATGGACGGTAACTATTTGGTCGTTGCACCTCTGGTTGCTGCTGATGCCGGGCTTGGGGAAATAGGTCGTATGGAAATTCTGATGACGGAGCGCTTTGGTCCCCGTGTGCGGCTAGGGGTTGTTACAACAGACATGCCTTTACAGCCGGATAAGCCTTTAAGTCTCGGCTTAGAACAATTTTGCCTTTATTGTGAAAAATGTTCTCGGGAGTGCCCATCTAAATCGATACCCCATGGTCCAAAAAGCAACATTAACGGTGTTGCACGCTGGCAGATTAATCAGGAAACGTGTTATACTTATTGGTCAAAAATCGGAACAGATTGTGCGGTTTGTATGAATTCCTGCCCCTATAGTAAACCGGATACTCCAATTCACAAACTAGTCCGGTTTAGCCTGCGCCAATCCCAAATTTCCAGACGATTATTTCCCCTACTTGATGATTACCTTTATGGTAAGAAACCATATAAAAATCTAAAACCGAAGTGGATAAAGTAAGTGCAGTTATGGAAGCCATTAGTTCCATATGCTATACTACATATACATCTTGGATACAATATGATCCTGAAGAGCAGTATGAAATGGAATGATTAACATGAGCCAGGAAAAAAAGCACTTATTAAAGATTGGGGAATTGGCAAAAAGGGCCGGCGTAACAGTACGCACAATTCGCTACTATGAAGAAATGGGACTATTGTCTCCGACTGAAGTCAGCCCAGGAGGGTTTAGGTTATATACGGAACAAGATCTGAATCGATTCCAGTTCATTCAACGTTTTAAAGAACTTGGCTTACCTCTGGAAGAAATTCAAGTGTTAATAGACAGTTCTGAACCCGGGGAAAGCAAGATGCAAAGAATAAGGGCAAGTTATTCTTTGTTGGAAAAGCAATTAAAGAAAATCGAAGATAAGATTTCCGAGCTTGAAGTCTCTAAAGCCAGTATTGAGAAAGGTATGGAAGCCTTAAATGTGTGCAAAGAATGTGCACTAGAGGTATGCCTTCCTGCATGCAGTAACAAAAAGGCTCAATTTTAAAAGCCCGGCATTCAGCCGGGTTATTCGCTTGATCTCTACATTGATGGAGATAAAAAAGTTTGATCAAGGGTTGCCGTCTGGTAACCTTCATTTTTAGACTCTTATGGTAAGGGAATCTATCAGTCTTTTCATATTACCTAGGCAACAAGAGCCCTCTGGGTTATTTACCTCGCAGCCACAACGACCAGCCTTTGTATGTGCGGTTATCTCCTCTAAGGCGGTAGTTTTGCCCTTTTCCTCAAATTCTTGTATCACTCTTTTCTTAGTCCATCCGAAACAGTAACAAACTGGACAGTCTTCGTCATCGCTTTTCGTATAGACTTCGACTTTCATGTCTGTCGTTTTGAATACCTCTTGTTTTTCGCTAAAATAAACTACGGAACAGGCTTTGTTGATACACATTTTGTAAGAAGCTGAAGGTTCCAGTTTAGCTAATGCGCTTGGCACTAACAGGCATTTCAAAGTAATAATTTGCATCGGTCTGCCCTTATCGCCGCACTCCGGGCAACTAAACCCTAAGTCAAATTTTATTGGTTCGATTTGAATAGCACAACAGTCCTCCACTTTTTCACCATCTTTCTGAATGATTGTGTTTATTATATCACACTGAAAGTAGGACTTACGGTTTGCCGGAAGTAACGTGATCCCGATGATTGAATTGTAGATTCCTAGTCCAGTGCCTCTCTTGTTCTTGTCAATAAGATCTCAAGAGTTTATGGAGTCTCCAAAAGTTAGAGTTGATAGAGTAAATTATGTGCTGATGTATGATTTTGAAGACGAGGATGGGGAATATCGCTGGACAGGTACAACTTTTTTAGAAACGATTGCCTTTAAGCAAACTGTTGATGATAAGATTAATGTATTTCAAATAAAAGCCTATAATGCTGTGGCAGAAGTGGCTGATTCAGAATGGATTAATGAGTTTTCTTTACATCCACGCATTCTTATCCGGTCTTGATCCATGCTAGTCTTTGTAGTTTCGTATTTGAATGCTAGATGAATGCTTTGGAAGGAGGCAGGGAGGGAATGAGAAAAGACCACCGTTTTGGAGGTCTTAATTATTGTAATACATATTCATTACGGCATTTTCAAAATCTTGAGAATCCATAACTCCAATTTTATCATGTAATCTGCCAATATTAATATTATGAGTATTTTCTTTGAAGCACTTTACCCATGATGGTTCAGCTAATCCGCATTTTTCCCAATTAACAATTTCTTCTTTGAACTTGTCATAAAATCCAGGATTCTTTTTAGGTGGAACAGACGTTATTTCAGCGATCGTAACAATATTATTTTCAAGTTCATTCAGTATTACCACAGGTCTAAGCTTAGAAGCTCCCGATTGACCACGATAATAAATAATAGCCGTGTAAATATCTCGTCTTTCAGGCATTAGTCGTTATTGCCCCTTATACTTGTCATCTTCAAACCACTCTTTATGAAGAGGATTGTCGGGATTTAATTCAATCATACCTTTTTTACCCGTTAAGGCATCTGATTTTGAGCTTATTTTATCCAACATTTCTTGTAGAGTGATTTTTTTATTGTCTAATGCAGTTGACATATCCTTTTCCTCCTCACAAGAATTATTTATTTTCTTCTTGTCCATATCATATCACCTGCCAAATGCTGTTTCAATACTTTATGGCTAGTTTTACCAATTTAGAAGGGGATAATCATATGGTTGTAGAATAAATGCTAGAATACATATTCTATTAAGCATCCCTACGAAGCAGGACACTTCGGGTAACAACGTATTCCCAAAATCTGAGAGAGTATGAATGTAATAACCAGACTTCGGGAATACGCGGAACGTTATGTGACTATAGTCAGTTCGCATTATTCTTAAACCCTTCTGTATAAATACCGCCCCACCTCGGTAGGACTGCAAATCACTATCGAAAGGATAACACTATGAAGTTTTTTACTCAAGAATGGTATGAATTGATGAGCGATTGGGCTAATCACAAGTTAGTTGAACGAACTATGAGCGAATATGAAGACTATTTTAGAGATGCCTTCAAAGGACTTGACCCCAAAATAGTTGAAACCGCTCAGGATATTGATTTTCATGATTGTAAAATTACAAACGTAAAACAATCTGAACAGTCTTTGAAAATTTTGCTTGATAATTCTGGAGCTTTTACAGAGTAGGTTGGCTCGAGAGCGCAACGAGGTACGAGTGAGCATCTTGATCCAGCAATTACTCGGGTCTTGGTTGACAATCACACCTGTCCCAAATCAACATATTATAGACTATTACAATTTGGGATAAGGAGAGTGGTTTGTATGCATTGCGGCAAGGAGCCTGAACTGACCGGGCGTATCGTTGTGCCAAAAGATCCCCTATACAACGCAGCCCGCCGGGAGTTCAACACCTTCTTCAACAGGTTCCCGTTAGTCATCGTCTTCGCTCAGGAGACGCAGGATGTAGTCAACGCCGTGCGCTGGGCACGTTACCGGGACGTGCCGATCCGCATTCGCTCCGGCCGCCACAACTACGAGGGCTTGTCGGTCGTCGATGCTGGCATCGTGATTGACGTCAGTGATATGCAATGTGTGGAGGTGAACCATAAGCGCGGCACTGCCACGGTCCAAACTGGCCAACGAGACTTTACCTTAGCCGAGGCGCTTGGGTCCGAGGGGTTGGCGGTGCCGAATGGTCTCTGCCCCAGCACGGGCATCGCTGGTTTTACCCTGGGTGGCGGCCAGAGCATTCTATCCCGGCCGTATGGTTTGATTATCGATAACCTGCTTGAGTTGGAGATGGTCGACGCCAACGGCCACGTGCTCCACGCCAATGCCGACCACCACGCTGATCTATTCTGGGCCTCACGCGGTGGCGGCGGTGGTAATTTTGGCATCTGTACCTCCTTCCGCTTCCGCACGCACCGCATTGACACGGTTGCCTACGCTGATATCAGCTGGGATATGCGGGACCTGGAGCCGGTATTGCGAACCTGGCAGACTTATTACAACCCCCGACGCCAGCGAGCGACTCACCCCCATCCTAACTATAGCTTCAGGACTGGAGTCGTTGCTGTTGATGCAAGGGGTCTTCCTCGGTTCTGCTAAAGAGCTGCGCCGCCTGCTGCAGCCTTTGCTCCGGGCTGGTTCACCGAAAAAGGTGACTATCGAAGAGATACCCTGGCTTGAAGCCGTAGCCCGGATAGCTGCCACCCAGCCAGATTCTCCCGAGCCCTTCAAGAGCGTAGGCCCCTTTGTCAATCAACTGCTGCCGGATGAGGCCATCGCCACGATCAGGCGCTTCATCAACGAACCGCCCACATCCTCGGTAAGCGTCTTTTTCCATGGCCTTGGTGGGGCGGTGACCAAGGTGCCGAGGAAGGCTACGGCCTACTTCTACCGCCAAGCTCTGTATAACATGTCATTTTTCGCTACCTGGAACACGTCTGATGGGGCGGCCCCGGGCATCCGCTGGGTAGAAGAATTCCGCCGGGCGATGCGCCCCTTTACCAAAGGCGTTTATGTCAATACATCGGATCTCTCGATCAAGGACTGGCCCAAGGCTTACTACGGCAGCAACTTCGACCGTCTGACCCGGGTAAAGGCCAAATACGACCCGGAAAACGTCTTCAATTTCCCCCAGAGCATCCCACCCGCCAAATTGCTGCCATAATTATGTATTAGAAAATGCTGGTCGAAGTTTTTGACTATGCCTTTGCCGCTCACCAAGCTAGGCACGCGGTTGCAGGGGGGGCTCCCCGGCAGCATAATGCGACCCAGCGCGGGTATTACTCCGAGGCCACGAGGAGGAATTCCTGCGCGGCAAAGACCATAAACAACGATCTAAGCGCGGTTAGCTCCCCGAGAAATCGAGGGAAGATCTACCGCGCGCGGGCAAGCTCGGACAAAAAATGCAGCCTATCCTTTATTTGGCTTATAAATCAGCCCTTATCTACATTAATATTAAAGGTTGGTTTTTGATATTTGCGTCAATAGATATTGGGGGTATGTTTCTTTGCATATTTATCCTTGATAAGTTAATGGTAGACGAGTATAAACACAAAATTCTCAACTAATAGAGCTTTTTTCAATAAACATCTCTTTCATTGTAGTGTTGATTTTGCTTGCGTTGTCGCTCTAATACGGGAATGGACGTTAATTAAATCTCCTCGACCTATTTGGCCAAGGGGATAATTTATGCAGTAAGTTAATTACTTAAAGCTGATAAGCATTCATAATGGCACATAGCCAGGGTTAGACACTACCCAGCCGATGGGCTATTCCTTAGGACTATCGTGCAAATTGAATTTCTCAAGCAACGAAATATGCGTTTGTCAGAAGTCGATTGGTATTGCATAAAATAAAGAGAGCGGGTATTAAACCGCTCCAGTTTATCAGCCACTCTTTTTCCGACTCTCCAGATGAAGATCTACTTATTATACGACTTAAATACTCATCGATATTGATAATGAAACCAGTCTGGGTTTCGGTTATATCACTTCTCATTTGCCCAGCAACTGCTCTCATTAAGCAGATAATTACCGGATAGAACACCTATCGGAGGCGCAGACAAAAAAAGATTAATGTTTCGATCATCCGCGTCAAGAGTTAATACAGCATTTCGAGAAAAAGAAATATAATTTAATTTACCACTTTCGTTTTTTGAAGCGAAAGTTATTTCCTCAATTTCATTTAGTTTATGAAATCTTTGCTCTTCTATAAAAGCGATTAAATCGTCTGGTTCATCTGTATGCAGCAATTCAACAAGCTCATCATACTCATCTGCGCTAAGTTCGTCTGTAAAACCTATTGACAACACGGTAATCCCTAGATGTTTAGCGAGTATTATAAGCTGTTCATAGCTTCTTTGTTCTACCTCAAATGGCTTTAGACGCAATAAGTCTTCAACACTTTTGATCTTATCTCCTCGCCATATCTTTCGATCAAAACCTAACAACGAGAAATCATTTGACCAAATTATTCCGTCCAAATTGGCTTGGATGTTATCATGGGCATTGTCAAATAATGCTTTATACAAATAAAATTTCTTCTTAACCATAATAACCAACCTCCCTGAAAGAATCCTTTTGGTCATCATTATACTCAGTGTCAGTGGCGACATGTCCTTACGGAGAATAATTAATGGAATAATATTGCATTAAACTTACAGCCTATTAACTCTTATTAAATTATTATAACATTAATGTCTAGCGAAACATGTCGAAACAGTTAAAAATAAACGCACCGCCCTTTTGGACGGCTCGCGGAGGAGAATAACGTAAACTTCTCACAGGTTCTACAAAGCGCTCTAAAGGATCAGCTTGGCATTCATTAACAATATAAATAGAAATAATAACTACTGCAGCCTTAACCGGCTGCTTTTTATGTAAGCGGTGGAACAAATAGCGTAGTACTAAAAATTCACCCCGATTTTCAACCAACCATTAAAAATCGGGGGCGAATTTCGCGGTCTTACAAAAATCCTTCACTTGCAACATCCTTGATGTATTTATACTGTTTACGGATCAATCTCTTGAACTGGGCTTCAGATAGTTCATCGTACTTATTGGTACCTTCTTCTAATAGACAATCAAAAATAAGTTCTGCATATTCTCTGTCTTCCCGAACCATTTTCCGATAACGCTTTTCCACCTCATAGGGAAAGTCTAGATAAAAACTTATGTAGTCGATTTCTCCATCTAAAAACGATTTCGTCATATCCATTATGTAGTTAATTTTACGATAGTATAAAATAAGGCCAGTGATAAATTAACTTAGTTAATCTTTCACCGGCCTTATTGACCTTCCTCTAAAGGCAACTTACATCAGACGATTATCTGTCCGTTTAGTTAAACTTATTCATTTACCAACCGCGGTCTTGCATGCGCTCTGATTTAAGAAGAGTTGATATTTCAAGCCCTGGCATTGATTCTCCCAAGTCCTTGGATATCTCCGCCAAAATCTGACTGTCACGGTAATGTGTCGTTGCAGCGACAATCGCTTTAGCACGTGCAGTTGGATTCTTCGACTTAAAGATTCCCGATCCCACAAAGACTCCGTCACACCCCAGCTGCATCATCAAAGCCGCATCTGCAGGAGTTGCTATTCCTCCGGCTGCAAAGTTAACGACGGGTAGCCTTCCAAGTTCCGCGACTTGAACCACTAATTCATAAGGTGCACCCATATTTTTGGCAGCGGTCATTAATTCTTCCTTCGGGAGGTTTTGGAGAAAGCGAATTTCACTCATGACCTTTCTCATATGACGAACAGCTTCCACAACGTTACCCGTCCCAGGTTCTCCTTTCGTCCGGATCATAGCTGCCCCTTCACCAATTCGCCGAAGTGCTTCTCCTAGATTCCGTGCTCCGCACACGAACGGAACTTTAAAATCATGCTTGTAAATATGAAACTCCTCATCAGCTGGAGTGAGAACTTCACTTTCATCAATATAATCTGCTCCGAGTGTCTCTAAAATCTGAGCTTCGACCATGTGTCCAATCCGAGCTTTAGCCATTACTGGGATCGTAACCGACTCCATAATCCGCTGAATAATAGATGGGTCAGCCATTCTGGCAACCCCACCATCCGCACGAATATCCGAAGGCACCCTTTCCAAGGCCATGACAGCACAGGCTCCCGCTTCTTCCGCGATCTTGGACTGTTCAGGAGTCGTTACGTCCATGATGACTCCACCCTTAAGCATTTCAGCTAAACCTCTTTTTAAGGCCCAAGTACCCATTTCAGACATTATTTTAACTCCTCCTAAACCATTATTTAACATCAGTTAAACCCCAACAGGAAACTTATCTACTGGATTAGTCATCTTTAGCCATCAGATAAAAAAACCGATCAGGTTAGAAAACCAGTCGGGTCCGGAACGGTGCACTAGCACAGTAAACCTTCACTGCACTAGTGCCTAAAACTTCTCGTTCGTACTTACAGGTTTTTAACCCTTAACCTTCGATAGGTTTAAGGTTACAGAGGAAGTGACGGAGTACTTTCGGCTCATAGGTGAATTCCAAGCCTTTAATTTGGTCTCGACGTTCCCAAATCGCTGCTAGAGCATCCACAACTACATCCATATG
>LADV01000104.1 GCA_000961805.1 Peptococcaceae bacterium BRH_c23
AGTTGGCGCAATCCACGCCGTATTTGGTCTATCCTAATGCGCAAAGGATGGAAAAAGGACAAGATGTTAAGCTTGTCCATGACTAGGTGGCGGAATTCGGCGTGTCAAATGGTTCATGCAGCCCTTGACCTTAAATGGTTTGAAAAGATTGGTTTTGTCAGTCTGTTAGGTGTTTACGAAAATCTTTGTGCTAAAAAGGCGAACTGATGGAAGAGCCGTGTGCGATGGTCCGCATGCACGGTTCCGTGAGAGGGGCGAGTAATCGCCCCTACTCTATTGGGCATTGTAGCTATCGTGATTACGGGTAAAAATCCGGAAAATGTTCCTGCTGTCTTAAGTTTCGATGAAGATGGGGGGCAGATCCTAAAGGTCCTTTGTCTGAAGGAAAGAGAAATATCAGAGACGATCAGCTATATTAGGAACAATATCGGGAGGGGAAAGGACACAGCGGCCATCGGGATTGGCTCTGCCGGTGAACATTTATTGCCGATTGCTTCTGTGTTCACTACCTATCCCGAGGGTAATCCCCTCTTTAACTGTGCCCGGGGCGGAATGGGAGATGTTTTTGGCTCAAAAGGCTTAAAGGCAGTGGCAGTCACGACAAAAGCTAACTTTACCAGCAAGGTAGTGAATGTCACTGAAATGGAAAGAGCCTCTAAAAGGTTGGCAAGAATCATTATCGATCATCCGGTATGTGGGGGAGCTCTACCTGCTTATGGTTCAATCACTTTAATGAAAATGATGAAGAGTAACAAGTTAAATCTTGAGTCGATTAAAGAGATTCCCCAGAGTAAGATCATAGCAGAGAACCAGAGGGTTAATCTGACTAAAGAGGGTAGCCCCAGAATCAACCGCACTTGTGCCCCGTTATGTGTTGTGGGCTGTCTAAACCGTCATGCCCGAGGCAATGAAACCCTGTTGGCATCCCCAGCTGAGAGTGAGGTTTCGGCAGCTCTGGAGGACTTTGGTATAGAAGACGCTGCATTTGCCTCGAGGTTTAATAGAATAGCCTTTGAACAAGGGATTGATTCAGTCGAGTTTCTATTTTGTTGCGCGCTATATTACAAAATCAAGGATATGAAGGCAGACAAAGTTACATTATTAGCGGCTCTCAATGAAGTTAAAGAGCTAACCGATCTGGGCAGAATTCTGGCTTCCAGGACGGAAGGATTATATCGTCTTTATCAAGACCATACCAAGTTATTGCCTATGGTCACCCGGCCCTCCATTGCTGAGGAGCATAACTTTGATATAAACCTAAGTTTCAAAGTTACAGGGTGTGAGGATTTAGAGGACAAACAATATTTATATGCCAATATGCTGACCTTAGGCAACCTGGGCATTTGTCTTTTTACCTCGTTTGCGATTATAGAAAGTCGTGAGGCCATGGACCTGCTTGCGGTCTTGTTTCAGGCTAAAACAGGACGTAAGCTTGAGGCGAACGATCTAATCAGGTATTCTGTTAATTGCCTTAAGGTTGAGGAGGACTACGAAAAACAAGCCAAGCTGCTAAGTCTGCAAAAAGAAATACCGGAGTTCGTTAAGGTGCTCCATAGGTATTTTGGCAAAGGCGTGGACGAATGAAGGATAAGCTATCCGTTGCAATTTTACCAATGGCTCTCGGCGCTTTTTCTGCAGCCTTGGACAACAATGTCTTAAATATCTGTCTGCCCCTATTAGCCAAGGAATTTGAAACAGATCTGGGTACGGTCCAATTTGTGTCATCTTCTTATGTATTCGCTATTTGCAGTTTATTGTTGTTTTTTGCCTATCTCTCGGCATCCATTGGCAGAAAATACGTTTTTAGTATTGGTGTTACTTTGTTTTCGCTGGGGAGCTTGGCCGTAGCCTTTTCTCCTAATATTTTTATGCTTATTCTCTTTAGGATAATTCAGGGGATGGGTGCTGCTATGTTCATGGCCAACGGTATGGCCTTGATAAATTCCCACTTCAGTAACGAGGTGAAAGGAAGAGCGTTTGGGATTATCTTTACTGCCACATCTGTTGCCAGTATTATCGGTCCGGTCGTAGGAGGAGTTATTGCCACAATGTGGGGTTGGCGTGCAATTTTTTTCTTAATAACCCCGATGGGTGCATTAGCCGGGGTGTTGGCTCTCAAACTATTAGACAAAGAAGATCAAAAACCAATAACATCCTTTGATTTAATAGGGTCAGTTTTGAGTATTCTCGATGTATTCGCCTTTTTTAGCTGTTTTTATCTTGTGAAGAGCAGGTATCCATTGCTCGCTCTTGTTGCTTTAGCAGGGGCTGTTGCTCTCTGCTATTTTTTCAGAAACAGTCAAAGAGAAAATCCGAATCCTGTCTTAAACCCAAATATCTGGGGACAAGAAAACTTTCGCCAGGCAAATATGCAGTCTGGATTGATCTTCGCCATTATGATGGCAGTTTCAGTCGTTTTACCCTTTTATTTCATGATGTTTTTGGGTACTCCTCCGCCTACTCAGGTATGGTTCTGGCTACTATGGCTCTTTCGATCGTAGCTGTTTCATATTATAGCGGATTTTTAGCGGATAAATTAGGAACTCAAAAAATCACATCAATGGGTATAATGTTAATGCTGATTGGCATGATGACACTGCTTATAGGGGTCTATGTTAAATTGAATTGGATACTAATTATGGGTAATCTGATCCTGGGCGCAGGAGTGGGTATTTTTAACCCGGCCAATAATAAAATGATTATGCAAAGTGTACCTAATGAATTTGCGGCTATGGCAGCAAGCATCAATGTTCTTTCGCGCAATGCCGGAATTGCAATTGGGATTGCTTTATCAGGAATAGGATATAGTGCTCTTATAAGTTTTCATTTACCACCGGATATGGCGGCTGCAAGTGTATTAGGATTGTTTCTAATTTTGAATATATTTGTAAGAAAAATAAAAGTCCAATAATATTCATTGAGTTTATTCTTGCTACCTATTTGGAATTCATACTACTTAATGTTAAAATTAAATTAGGAGGTGGAGCGAAAAATGAGCGAAGAAAGCAAAATGTATCAATGTCAAACTCAAAACTGTGGATATATTTTTAACTCAGAAAAGGGCTGTAAAAAAAGTAAAATACCGAAGGATGTTCCTTTTGAGGAGTTGCCGGATACTTGGAGATGTCCTTTGTGTGGAGTTGGTAAAAAAATGTTCAAACCCGTGTAGGAATATCCTTATTTTACCAACTACTAAAATTGGTGGATAAAGGTAATAATATAAAAGCTCCTGCCATGCAGGAGCTTAATTACTCAAGAAATATTAGATTGAGTGGTAATGACTTACGTTAAATTGAAAATCGTTAAGGTCTGAAGTTTTTTGTATTCTTGCTCAAGGACATCTGTCAGTGAGATGTCTAAGGCGTTGGACAGAGCGGCCATATAAAAGAGTTGCTTACCTAATTCTGCTTCAATGATGTCTCGGCAATTATCGCAAACGTTTCCTTCAAGCTGACTGTCCAATAGTTCTTTTAAATCAGCAAGGCTTGCATCAGCAGGCAAGGATTTCTTATGGGCATTTATGGCATGGCAACCACAGCTTGTCACGGATTTGACAACAGCTCGGTTAACACGCGCGGAGGTTTCTTGCCCTTTTGACATGATATCGAGAATGCTTTGATGTCGGATCAACAGAGATTTTACTGTGCTTTGGAATTGGTCAGTGAGTTGCTCCATAAGTGCTGTCCTCACTCCTTTCTGCCATCTCTATTATAACGAGACGGTTGGTCTGTTGTCAATTTTAAACAGAATTAAGGTTAAAAAAGGTAAATTGACAGCCTAAAGACTGTGTGATATAATTTTAAAATTTTGACCCGGGCAATGTTCCTTGCTATAATGGTAGATAAGGGGGTGGCTGAATGTTTAAAGTTGGTGACAAAGTAGTATATCCGATGCATGGTGCCGGGATTATTGAATCGATTGAAGAACGGGAAGTTCTAGGTGAAATACGCCAATACTATGTCATGCATTTACCAGTGGGGAACATGAAATTATTCATTCCTCTGAGCAATGTGGAAAATCTTGGTTTGCGGCAAGTGATTTCTCCTGCGATGGTTAAAGATGTGTTGGAGGTGCTAAGGACCAAGGATACAGCAGCAACCTTAGCGTGGAATCGTCGCTATCGTGCGAACTTAGAGAAGATAAAGAGCGGAAATATTTTTGAAGTTGCAAATGTCGTTCGTAGTCTTTCTCAAAGAGATCACGAAAAAGGCCTTTCTACTGGAGAAAAGAAGATGTACGAAAATGCTTGCCAAATCTTAATCAGTGAACTCGTTTTAACTGAGGGTTCTGAAGAGGCTGCGGTCAGGCAATGGCTTTCGACAGCCTTAGTTTAACATTTTCTTAGGTTGTTCTAGCCCTTCCCTTAAATTGATGAAATCTTGTTGAACTCCAGAATCGGCTTAATGCATCAGACAAAGAAGTTTAAGATTAGTGCCAAGTCAAGACCCGAACAAGGATATTCGAAGTTTGAGCATCGCCATGACTCGAACAAGGTATTCGAGATTAGAGCATCGCCATGACTCTAACAAGGATGTTTCGAGATTAGAACACCACCATGACTCGAACAAGGACGTTCGTGGTTAGAGCGCCACTATGACTCGAACAAGGACGTTCGAGATTAGAGCGCTACCATGACTCGAACAAGGACGTTCGAGATTAGAACACCGCCATGGATGGCAAGGTGTCGTGATGGCAAGTAACAGGTAGTTGTGGCCAATTAAAAGGGTTTTATACTCACTGTTTACTAATATTAATCCAGACAAAAGGATTAATTTACCTTAGGTTGAAAAATAATGAAGCACGGAGTATAATTGGAAAGACTTTTAGTCAGAATAAGTTATAAAGGAGGTGAAAAGATGATTCGCAATTTAATACGCGGGATCATCACCTTATTATTAGGGGCGGTTGGGTTTTATCTTAACTATGTTCTTATACGCCTGGATTTCTTACAAACACTTGGATGGAGTTTATCACCTGTTGGGACTTACGCAGTAATGACAATTATATTTGCTATCTTAGGTTTTTTAGTGGCTCCGGTAAGTATCCGTTCTTTTATAGCATTAATGCGTTGGATGGATTCTCGCTTAACTAGAGTCCCCACACATGATCTGATGAGCGCAGCCATCGGGGGGATTATTGGACTTATTATTGCAAGTTTATTCAGTAATTCTTTTGTTAGTATTACGTTCTTCGGACCACTGTTAGCAGTCCTTTTAAGCCTCTTCTTAGGTTATTTGGGTTTAACGATTGGAATGAAGCGTAAAGAGGATGTTTTAGGCTTTCTTAATTTTATTCCAAGATTTCGCGACAGAGGAGACAAGGCGGATAAAGCAGAAAAGAATAAGGAAGCAAAGGGTGGCCGTACACGAGAATCGGTGAATTATAAGATTCTTGATACCAGCGTAATTATTGATGGCCGAATCGCGGACATTGTCAAGACAGGCTTTATTGAGGGAATCTTACTTATTCCAAGTTTTGTGCTAGAAGAGCTTCGCCATATCGCGGATTCTTCGGATTTGCTTAAACGAAATCGTGGGCGTAGAGGGCTTGATATTCTCAATCAGATTTCGAAGGAAACGGTCATCAAAGTCCATATTCATGAGCAAGACTTTGATGATATAAATGAAGTCGATAGCAAACTGGTCCGGTTAGGGCAAGTCTTAGGTTCCCCTCTCCTAACGAATGACTATAACCTGAACAAAGTGGCTGAACTTCAAGGAGTTAAGGTTCTAAATATTAATGAGTTAGCCAATGCCCTTAAACCCATTGTTTTACCGGGTGAAGAAATGCAAGTCCAGGTTATGAAAGAAGGAAAAGAACCTGGTCAAGGTGTAGCCTATCTGGATGACGGAACCATGATCGTGGTGGATATGGGCCGACGTTATATGGGGCAAAGTGTGGTCGTTTTAGTGACAAGTGTTCTTCAAACGGCGGCTGGGCGGATGATTTTCGCTAAGCCTAAAAGCTCTTTAGAAAAAAAGCCGATGGGCCTTCGTCCAACGGATGAGGTGAATGCGATTGGCTAAGCTCGGGATTGTCATACCTGCAGCCGGTCAGGGCAAACGGATGGGGGCCGGGTGCAACAAGCAATTTATGAAATTGATGGGACAGCCGATTTTAGCTCATACGATAAGACTCTTTGAAGATTCGGGTCATGTATCGGAAATTGTCATTGTAGGGGCAGAAGGTGATATTTCCGTTATTGAAGAGCTAGTGCATCACCATTCGTTTAAGAAAATTAGAGCCATTTGTCAAGGTGGTGCACTACGCCAAGATTCGGTTCGTGCGGGGGTTCAAGCTCTTAGTCCTACTATTCAACGGATAGTGGTGCATGACGGGGCGCGGCCCCTTTTGACGTTACAAGCATTTCATAAATTTCTGAGCGAGACGGAAGAGTTCAGCGCTGCTATTATGGGGATTCCTGTTAAGGATACCGTAAAACAAATCGATTTATCGAGTAAAGTGCTGGAAACATTGCCACGTGATCGTTTATGCGCTGTGCAGACCCCACAAATCTTTGACCGTAAACTATTGGAAGAAGCACACCGGCAGGCATTATCTGCGGGTTACTATGGTACTGATGATGCATCTTTGCTAGAATGGATAGGATGTCCCGTGCAGGTGGTAGCGGGTTTGCAGGAAAATATTAAGCTGACAACGCCCGAGGATTTGTGGTTGGCTGAACGGATTTTATCGATGCGCGAGGCACGAGTCACGATGCCCGAACATAAGACAGACACGAAACATGAGAGATAAGGCGTCAGATACGTCAGATACGATGGTATGCATTGCACGAAGTACGGATCGCGAATCGTGGTCCATACTTCGTTCGTGCGATATTTGCTTTGGGTCTCGTACTTCGAACCTCGAACCTCGAACTTCGAGAAGGGGGTGTTAGGTATTAAAGTAGGAATCGGTTATGATGTACATGCTCTGGTAGAGGGGCGCCCTTTAATTCTTGGAGGGGTGGAAATTCCTTATGTAAAAGGTTTACTGGGACATTCGGATGCGGATGTTCTAATTCATGCGGTCATGGATTCCCTATTAGGGGCTTTGGCTTTAGGAGATATCGGCGGGCATTTTCCGGATCATGATTCCCGCTACCGAGGTATTTCGAGTCTCACTTTATTGGAGCATGTCATGGAACTCCTTGAAGCAAAGGGTTATCACGTCGGAAATATGGATAGTATCATCATGGCAGAGCAACCTAAACTTGCTCCGTTCATCTCAAAGATGCGCTATAACCTTTCGCGCGCTATGAACGTAGAGGAAGCTTGTATTTCTGTGAAAGCAACAACAACCGAACGGTTGGGGTTTGTGGGTAGAGAAGAAGGCATAGGTGCTCAAGCCATTGTAAGCTTAGAAAAGGTTGGAGGATGATTTATGGGAATTCGCGTTCGATTTGCACCTAGTCCAACAGGTCCACTACATATTGGTGGGGCAAGATCGGCTTTATTCAATTATTTATGGGCACGCAAAAATAAGGGGATTTTTATTGTTCGAAGTGAAGACACTGATTTAGAGCGTTCCAGCAGAGAGTCAGAGCATAACATTTTGGAAGCACTGCGTTGGTTAAATATCCAATGGGATGAGGGAATCGAGGTGGGGGGGGAACATGGCCCTTACCGCCAAACAGATCGTTTAGCACTTTACAAAGAGTATACAGAGAAGCTCATTGCCAGTGGGAATGCTTACTATTGTTACTGTTCGGAGGAGGAATTGGAACAAGAAAGGCAGGCTTTAATAGCTAAAGGGGAAACTCCGCGTTATCTAGGCAAGTGTCGACAATTAACCCCTGAACAGAAGGCAGCGCTGGAGCTTGAAGGTCGTAAGCCTGTTGTGCGATTCCGTGTGCCGGAAGGTCAAGCGATTCATATTTCTGATCAGGTTCGTGGGGATGTTGTTTTTGATAGTGATGGAATTGGGGATTACGTAATTGTTAAATCGGATGGGATACCTACCTATAATTTTGCAGTGGTGGTCGATGATCTTACCATGAAAATCACGCATGTTATTCGGGGAGAGGAACATCTATCGAATACACCACGCCAAGTTCTGATTTATCAAGCCTTGGGGTTGTCCGCCCCTGAATTTGCGCATATTTCTCTCATTCTTAATACGGAAGGTGGGAAAATGAGCAAACGCGACGGAGATACTGCCGTCATAGACTATCAGAAAAAAGGGTATCTACCGGAAGCGATTGTCAACTTTATTGCCCTTCTTGGTTGGGCTCCTTCTGGAGAAGAAGAGTTTTATACCTTGGCTGCGTTGACAGAAGCGTTTTCGCTAGACCGTGTTTCTAAGAGCCCTGCTGTGTTTGATCGACATAAGTTAAACTATATTAACTCTCATTACATTAAAAAGACTGCGCCAGAACGGTTGGCAGAGCTTGCGTTGCCTCATGTAGAGGAATTGGGTATTAGTCCTCTCGGAGAGCGGTCTGCAGAGCAACAACAGTGGCTTAACGATTTTATTAGGGCCATCTCTGAGAAAATATCCTATATGGCAGAAGCCAAGGAATTCGTACATTATTTCCATGGCGATGTACCACTTAGTGCGGAAGGGGAAGCCTTGGAGGTGTTAAGGGGCGAGCAGGTGTCCAGTGTCTTGGCCTTATTCAAGGATAAAATACTAGAGTTGGATGTACTTTCTGGAGCGAACGTCAAAACGCTTTTGAAGCAGATAACCAAAGAGTTAAAGCTTGGAGGCAAATTGGTATTTATGCCAGTGCGAGTGGCTTTGACCGGACAGATACACGGACCAGAACTTTATGATGTCATCCCATTGTTGGGGCGCGAGAACGTCTTAAAACGGATTGAAGTGACTAAGGCGCATTATTTGTCGAAGGTTCCTCTATCAAACAATTAGGTTTAGGTTGTTATTGATTGACAGCAATTAAAGACTACCCTATAATAGGTACAAAATTAGTTCTAAAATTATTAATTTAATGAGTCTTAGGCGATGATGAGAAAGAGTACAAAAAGGAATTGCGACAAGCGAGGATGGGGTAGTGGAAGCCATTTGCAAGGAATTTTTAGAAGTGCGTCTCGGAGTTGATTGGAAGAAGGGAAAGTATTCCGATCCGTCGTAACTGCGTTAAAGTTATAAGCTGGAACGACATGGTCGTTCAATCAGAGTGGGACCGCGGAACCTTTCGTCTCTGGACGAAGGGTTCCGCTTTTTGTATTCATTTTATGAGTATTTGAATAAACCAGCTCGTGATTCGATATTCGAACCACGAACCACGACTCTGCGGTTAGCCATCGGATATTGTGAAGGAAAAGGGTGTGGATAAGATGTTTCAGCAGATAAGGCGCGATATTCGAGTTATTTTTGAGCGTGATCCAGCAGCCAAAAGTATTTGGGAGGTTATATTCTGTTATCCAGGGTTTCATGCTGTCCTTATCCACCGAATGGCTCATTGGTTGTATCTGCGTAATCTGGTGCTCTTGCCGCGAATGATCTCTCAGCTCTCCCGCTTTCTGACTGGGATTGAAATCCATCCTGGTGCGAAGATCGGGCAAGGTCTCTTTATTGACCATGGCACGGGTGTGGTCATCGGCGAAACTGCGGAAGTAGGTGATAACGTTACCTTATACCAGGGAGTAACCTTAGGTGGAACCGGTAAAGAGAAGGGCAAGAGGCATCCGACCATTGGAAATAATGTGGTGATTGGGGCAGGGGCCAGAGTATTAGGTTCTTTCAAAGTTGGAGATAATGTAAAAATCGGAGCAGGTTCGGTGGTTAATAAACCTGTCCCAAGTGACACAACAGTCGTGGGGGTTCCGGGCCGGATTGTCCTGCACCATGGGGTCCCGATTAAAGACCCGGATTTAAGACATGATGACCTACCCGATCCAGTGAACGAGATGCTAAGGTGCTTGATGCAGCGTGTTGAATATTTAGAACAACGATTAAAGGAGGAGAGTCGATACAATGTCTTTGAAATTATACAACACAATGACCCGCCAAAAGGAACCATTCCAACCACGAGAGAGCAACAAAGTTGCAATGTATGTCTGCGGACCGACGACCTATAATTATTTTCATGCTGGGAATGGGCGGATGTTTGTCGTATTTGACATGATTAGGCGTTATTTTATCTATAAAGGCTATGACGTTCGTTATATACAGAACTTTACGGATGTGGATGATAAAATTATTCAACGAGGGAACGTCGAAGGAATGGAACCACTGGCTTTAGGCCAGAAATATATAGAAGAATATTTCAAGGATGCCAAGGCCCTAAATCTTCTTCCGGCTACAATACACCCCAAGGCTACAGAGCATATTCCAGAAATGATCGAGATTATTCAAGGGCTTATCGATACGGGGTTAGGGTACGAAGTGGAGGGAGATGTTTACTTTGCAGTAGATCATTTTCCGGACTACGGGAAACTATCTGGAAGAACCCTCGAAGATATGAAGGCCGGCGCAAGGGTTGAGGTGGATGAACGAAAACACCATCCGATGGACTTTGCACTTTGGAAAAAGGCCAAGCCTGGAGAACCGGCTTGGGAAAGTCCGTGGGGTAAAGGACGCCCAGGTTGGCACATTGAGTGCACCGCTATGTCCTTAAAATATCTGGGAGCAGACTTTGATATTCACGGTGGCGGGGAAGATCTAGCGTTCCCTCATCATGAAAACGAGATTGCCCAAACAGAAGGGTACCTGAAAGGTCAGACCTTCGCCCGTTATTGGATGCATAATGCCTTTCTTACCATTAATCAAGAAAAAATGTCAAAATCCTTAGGGAACTTTTTTACAGTCCGGGAGTTGCTCGAAAATTCTACGGGGGAAGTCATTCGCTTTTATTTACTGGGAACGCATTATCGCAGTCCCTTAGACTTTAGTGAGCAAAACTTAGTCATGGCCCAAAAAGGGTTGGAGCGGTTGCAAACCAGTGTTCGTTTGGCCCAAGAAGTCTTGGATCGTGAAGGCTCACCTATCAACAAGCAAACACAAGACGAATTATTGAAGGCGGCTAAGGATGCCCGTGAAGCGTTTGAAAAGGCCATGGATGATGACTTTAATTCAGCTTTGGCTTATGCCGCGCTCTTTGAATTAGCCAAGATAATGAATGGGTATGTTCAGGAACATCCTGCCCCTTCAGAAGGATTGGTACAGGCTCAAAAGACCCTAATAGAGCTTGGAACGGTACTTGGCTTTGATTTACTTCATCCTGAGAATGTTCGCGTCGAAAACGAGGAAATGCTCGCTCAAGTAATGGAGGTCGTTTTGCAGATTCGTTCACGATCTCGCCAGAAAAAAGATTGGGAAATGGCAGATTTTATTCGAGATGGACTGAAAGAAAAGGGTATCTTGATCGAAGATACTCCACAAGGTGCCAGGTGGCAAATTAAGAAGTAGTGAAAGGTGACGTATGCGAAATTGGCAAGAAATGAATGCCTTAACTCTAGCGTATTTAGGAGATGCAGTCTATGAGCTTTGGGTTCGTACGCATTTATTAGAACTGGGGCATGAAAAGGTCAGGGAACTTCATAAGCAGGCCGTTAGTTATGTGCGCGCAAGTACTCAAGCGCGAGTTTTACACGTTCTTTGGCCAGAGCTTGACGAGGTTGAACAGCAAGTCGTTCTGCGCGGACGCAATGCCAAGGGCGGGCATCCAAAAAACGTTGATGTTGTAACTTACCGTCATGCAACTGCGTTTGAAAGCTTAGTGGGCTATTGGCAATTGAACGGCCAAAGCGAGCGCATGGGATGGGCGTTTAGTCATGTAGATAGGATTCTTCTTCATGAAGGAGCGGAGAAAGACGTCGCTTCGGAGTGTAAGTAAGAGGAGAAAGGGGAGAATCTTTCGATGAGGGTAGAACTAATTCAGCACACTCCAGATCCAGAGAAAGTAGTAGCTGCCGCTGCTCGCTTATGTTACTCTGCAGACCCGGTATCCGATTTATTAGAGCAATTAGACGATGATAGGGTGGCGAGTTTTGTCCGAAAGTTGCAGGAAATGGGTCATCTTTCTCCTTTTGAACATGTGAGTTTTCAATTTTCAATTGATGGTGTTTCGAGAGCCCTATCCCATCAGCTGGTGCGCCATCGAATTGCTAGTTATTCTCAACGTTCTCAGCGTTATGTTGCTGAGAAGGGATTTAAGTATGTAATTCCACCGAGTGTAAAACGGAATCCGGAGGCCTTAGAGCGGTTTGAGATGGTTATGGCTCGTCTACAGGAAGACTATCAGGAACTTTTGAATTTCGTACCTGCTGAGGATGCTCGCTATGTTTTACCGAACGCTTGTACCACTTCTCTGATGGCTTCATTTAATGTCCGATCGTTATTGAATTTCTTTGAACATCGAACCTGTATAAGAGCTCAGTGGGAGATTCGTTTTTTGGCAGAAAAGATGTTGGAATTAGTTCGGGAGGTAGCTCCAAATCTCTTCTGCGAAGCAGGTCCAACCTGTATCACTAGGGGAGTCTGTCATCAGGGTACTTATAGTTGTGGAAGATTGAAAACCCTCGAAGGAAAGAAGGAAGCTACTTGAACGACGAAATGGTTTATGGAAAAAATCCCGTGGTAGAACTTTTAAAAAGTGGAAAACCCATTAATAAAGTCCTCTTTCTTGCGGAAGGACCAGGCGGACGGAACCAAGACATAGTTGCTTCACTGCATGAACGAAATATTCCGTATCAATTTGTGGACCGTCAGACTCTAGACCGTTTAACCAATCGTGAACGGCACCAGGGAATGCTTGCCTATGTCGCGGCTAGGGAGTATGCCAGTATTGAGGATATCCTTGCTTTAGCTGAGGAGCGGCAAGAGGACCCCTTTATATTGATGCTTGATGAGATCGAGGACCCACATAATTTGGGGGCCTTGCTGAGAACCGCGGACGCTGTCGGGGCCCATGGGGTGATTATTCCAAAACGTCGAAGTGTTGCCTTGACAGGTACAGTCGCCAAAACCTCAGCAGGGGCAGTGGAACATGTCCTAGTAGCGCGAGTGAGCAATTTGGTTCAAACTTTAAAAGACTTGCAGAAGAAAGGGTGTTGGGTTTCTGGGGCAGAAGCAGGAGGGAACGCTGTTTTTGAAGCAGATCTCACGGGTTCTCGAGTTATCATTATTGGCAGTGAGGGAAAAGGCATCAGCCGTTTACTCCGAGAAAGTTGTGACGAGATTGTCAGTATACCTATGAAGGGTAAGGTCAGTTCCTTAAACGCTAGTGTTGCAGGGTCGATCATGCTTTATGAAGTACTCAGGCAAAGAGCAAGCTCGAGCCACGTAGCGCGAGGGGTAAAGCAGGAGGGGTAAGGCACGAAACACGAAACACGAGGCACGAAACATGAGGCTCGATGGACGAACACGGGGTGAGGTGTGATTGTGATGGGCAATTTCGAAAACTTTAGCTTCCAAACAATACCAGCTCGAATTTAACCCCTAGTGCCTCGAACCCCCTGAATAGCTAGGTTTGCAGAGAACTCTGAGCCTCAATCTTCGAACTTCGCGCCTTGAGTCTCGCTAATAGCGACAGAAGAACCAAAACTTCGCCTTGACGCTTTTCTTTAGGGTCGAGTATAATGATAATGTTCTCGTGGACGAGGGCTACGCGAGATAGCGTCTTCTTTTTGACGACATTGTAGGGGGGATCAACTTTGACTCTTCAAGCCCAATCAGAATTAATAGAGTGCGAGATCATCGACGTAATCGTGGATGAAGAGGTAGTTGAGCTTGCCAAGGAAGGCGACGCTATAGCACTAGAGTACTTAATTAACAAATATAAAAACTTTGTTAGGGCAAAAGCACGTTCGTACTTTCTTATTGGAGCTGATCGTGAAGATATTATCCAAGAGGGCATGATTGGACTCTATAAGGCAATCAGGGATTTTCGGGGTGACAAACTCTCGTCCTTTCGGGCCTTTGCTGAATTATGCATAACGCGTCAGATCATCACGGCGATTAAAACTGCAACAAGGCAAAAGCATATTCCGCTAAACTCCTACGTATCCCTAAACAAACCCATTTATGACGAAGATTCTGACAGAACTCTACTTGATGTGATATCGGGAACTCGAATTACAGATCCTGAAGAACTCATCATTAGTCGGGAAGAATTTGACGACATCGAGGAAAAAATGGGCGAAATCCTTAGTTCGCTTGAGTGGAAAGTATTAATGTCCTATCTAGAAGGAAAGTCTTACCAGGAGATTGCAGTAGATTTGAAGAGGCATGTAAAGTCGATTGACAACGCGCTGCAGAGGGTTAAGAGAAAACTTGAGCGTTACCTCGAACGACGCGATGGATAATTTTACCTAATATAAATTACTTGCATTCTGTATCAATAAGTGGTAAACTGCAATAGTGCTCAGCGATGAATGGTCGAGCAAAGAGATCATTCTAACGCAGCGGACAATGCCGACGTAGCTCAATTGGTAGAGCAACTGATTTGTAATCAGTAGGTTGCGGGTTCGAGTCCCATCGTTGGCTCCATTAACAATTCGAGGATTGTAGGGTCAAGGCGCAATCGATGCTTTTATGCCGGATGGTAACTTTGCTGGATAAGTGGATGTCGATACATCACTTAGTACAATTGCCAAAGATCGTCGCGGGGTGGAGCAGTGGTAGCTCGTCGGGCTCATAACCCGAAGGTCGTCGGTTCAAATCCGGCCCCCGCAACCA
>LADV01000321.1 GCA_000961805.1 Peptococcaceae bacterium BRH_c23
GCTTTGTATAAGAAAAATAAGTAACAGGAGTTTCGCGCATGAAGAGAAAGATCATTAACGTAGGACTTATTCTTTGTCCAATCGGCTTCGTATTTCTTTCTCTTTTTATAGGCAGATATCCCATATCGATAGTCTCCATAATAGACATGTTCTGGTCGAAGTTGACCTTTACAACTTATAACTTGTCGGACATTTATCAGACGGTGGTCTGGGAGATTCGCATGCCAAGAGCCATTTTGGGGGCTTTAGTTGGTGGATCATTGGCTATGAGCGGAGCAGCCTTTCAGGGACTGTTTCGAAATCCCTTGGTGAGTTCAGGAATTTTGGGGGTTAGTTCGGGTGCCGGATTTGGGGCTGCTCTGGCAATTCTGATCTTTAACACGCAAACTACGATTTATTTGTTTGCCTTTGGCTTTGCTCTGTTGGCCGTCATCATAAGTTATTTAATTGGAAAAGTCTATAATACTGCACCGACCATTATGTTGGTTTTAGGGGGCACCATTGTTTCATCGGCCTTTGCGGCCTTAATCTCGTTTATCAAATATGTCGCTGATCCTAGTGATAAGCTCCCAGCGATAGTATTTTGGTTGATGGGAAGCTTAGCCTCCGCTAGCCTTCAGGATCTTTGGATTGCGGGTATTCCTATGGTTATAGGGATGGGTGGTATATGGGCTCTCCGGTGGCGTATTAATGTTCTTTCAATGGGAGACCGGCAAGCCCGTTCTTTGGGGATTAATACAACTCTGAATAAAGGGTTGCTCGTAATATTTGCTACCCTAGCCACTGCTGGAGCTGTAGCTGTGAGTGGAACAATCGGCTGGGTTGGTCTAATCATCCCTCATATTGGACGGATGATCGTTGGTAATGACAACCGGTTATTGATTCCTGCAAGTTTCTCACTCGGGGCGAGTTTCTTAATTTTAATTGATTTAACCGGAAGAATGATAACCGGTTCGGAAATACCATTGAGTATTTTAACGGCCTTGATTGGTGCTCCTTTCTTTGTTTATTTATTAAAAATAACTAAAGGAAAGGGGTGGTGAGGCAAATGTCTTTGCTCGAGGTAAGAAACGTTTCCTTCGGGTATGATAGCCAGGATCTTTTTCATAATGTTGGCTTTCGAGTTAATCCAGGTGAAATTCTTTGCCTTATCGGCCCCAATGGGTGTGGCAAGACGACCTTGTTAGATTGTCTTCTGGGAGCGTTAAAAGCACGGGAAGGATCGATTTTTTTAAGGGGAAAAGATATTAGTGCGCTTCGTCCTAGCGAGATTGCCAAGCATATAGCCTATGTTCCTCAAGATCATGAAAAAAGTTTTCCTTATTCGGTGATGGACATAGTGCTTATGGGAAGGACCCCGTATACCGGGATGTTTTCGTCTCCATCTTTCGAAGACAGGCATATTGCTGAAGCTGCCCTCGATTTACTGGGCCTCAATACACTTAAAGAGAGACCCTATACACAATTAAGTGGGGGTGAAGGGCAGTTAGTCATGCTTGCTAGAGCATTGGCCCAGAAGACCTCGGTTATCGTGATGGATGAGCCAACAGCACACCTAGATTTTAAGCACGAACTTTTGATTATGGAAACGATGGTTCAATTAGTTCGTGAGACAGGATTATCAATTATCATGGCGACACATTTTCCGAACCATGCCTTTTATTTTGAAAGCAATAATATCGCGACGACTGTCGCGTTGATGAATAAAAAAACCTTAACGGCTGTAGGGTCTCCTACAGATATTTTATCGGAAGAAAACATTAAATCCATCTATAACATCAAGGCTAAAGTCATTTCCTGCGAGGTTGGTGACAAAAAGTTAAAACAAATTATTCCGCTGAACACGTTGCTCTAGAAGGATCTATTTTTGGAAAGGTTGTTTTGTATGGATAAAAAGAGGAGGTACTGGGTGGGTCTCTGTCTTCTCATGGTTGCTGCAATTACTTTATTTCTAGTATCAGAGCGAATGAAGCCACTCGCTGAAACATCAGAACAACCTATGGATCTGCTGGATACCATAACGGTTACAGATTCCATCGGTCGGCAGGTTGTCATACCAGCTAAAGTGGAAAGGGTCGCTTGTTTGTACGCATTTTCAGGGCATGCAGTGACGATGTTGGGGAAAAGTTCAACGATTGTAGCTGTAAACAGTGGATTAAGTCGAGATATTTTGTTGAATGAGATAGCCCCAACTATTAAGAATGCGCTGATACCCTCTTCCTCTGGAGCGATAAATATCGAAGAACTATTAAATGCTAAGCCCGATATTGCGTTTATCAGCGTAGACACAGCTCAGAATGAAGGGGAAGTCGAAAAACTCCGTAAGACCAAGATCCCCTATCTTGTGGTTGATTATCGAAATATTGAGGAACAGAAATACGCAATTCGTATGATTGGTCAAGCCGTGGGGGCAGAGGATAAGGCGCTAAGCTACAATGCCTATTACCAAGCCAGTATCGAGCGTGTTCAAACGAAGGTCAAAGATATTTCGTATGAAGATAGAGTCAAAGTATACCACTCGGTTAATGAAGCAACCCGAACTGATGTCGTAAATACACTGCCGGCAGACTGGACTCAAATCGCTGGAGCAGTCAATGTTTCCGTGAATGAAAATCTTAGAGTAATTGAAGGCAGCAAGTACATCGCTACTATTGAACAGATTTTATTATGGGATCCTCAGGTTATTCTGGTCAACGAAGCAGGTGTCGCAGACTATATTAAGGGAAATTCGCAATGGGCAACTATCCAAGCGGTCAAGTCCGATAAAGTATTTCAAATGCCAAATGGGATTTCTCGGTGGGGGCATCCAGGCTCTTTGGAAACCCCCTTGGCGATTTTGTGGTCAGCTAAAACGCTCTATCCAGAGCTTTTCCCAGATTTAGAAATGGAAAAGATAATTAAAGAATTTTATAAGGAATTCTTTAACTATCCACTGACAGATGATACCGTTACTCGAGTCTTGAATGGAGAAGGGATGAGGATACCGAAATAATCGCAGGAATTAGAAAGGGGCGATAGTATGCAAGTCTTGGTATGCATAGATGATACAGATAACCTCGAAAGTAGAGGGACTGGAGAATTGGCCTCGATATTGGCTCAAGTGATCGAGGAGCAGGGTTGGGGAAAAAGCTTCGGAGTAACTCGCCACCAGTTGTTGGTTCATGAGGATATCCCCTATACATCCCATAATAGCTCAATGTGTTTTGTTGCAGAACTTAAAGAGGACTATCTTAACCGCTTAATCCAATTCGCGTCTGATTTTTTAGTTCATGAAAGTGCCGAAGGATCAGATCCAGGTCTTTGTGTCCTTATTCCTGAAAAGTTAAGTCAACGGGAAAAACTCATCATGTTTGGTCGTAAAGCTAAGGAAGTTGTTTTAACAAAACAGGATGCTTATGACCTTGCTAAACATATGGGGATACATCTTTCTGAGCACGGGGGTACAGGGCAGGGTGTGATTGGCGCACTTGCTGGAGTAGCGCTCAGATTGAGTGGTACCGATGGACGTTTCAAGGGGAAACTGAAAATCAAAAGTGATGCCAAGATTATTTCAGTTGGTGAGATTCTCTCCCAGACAAACGTCGATGCCGTAAAAAGTTTAGATGGAATGGTTTTAAAGGAGGATGATTTAGTTGAGTTAGGAGACACTCTGAAAGCTATCTTAATGGAAGGGAAATGCGTCTTGCCAGTTACTGCAATAGAAACGTCGGAATCTGAGGGGGTAAGGTGGCAAACGTGTACGAAACAGCAGGTGAGAAAATTCTGAGGGGGAGATTGAATTTGTGGAAATTGAACCCAAAGGGAGAAAGGGAGTTCTTGGGAGGCCAAGAGGATTGGAAGGTTGCAGCAAAGGCTGCGGAAAATTGCCCCGCATTTATGGAAGATGTGGAAGAGGAACTCGTCGCAGACCTGCTGCGGTCTTGTTATAATTGTCGTAACAGGCGATGGACCAACCTATCATTTGTGTGTTGTCGTCCAAAATAGCATGTGGTCATGGGAGCGAAGGTCTTATATTGCCCTTTGTTTTAACAGACATTCTTTGCAAAAATTGGTCCTACCAAGGATTAAATATTATAGGACCAAAATATGGAGTCCTAATAATACAGAGGTACTAAATAAAAGGAGGTAAAAGGAAATGGAACTATTAAAAAACTTTATTGGTGGCGAATGGGTTGAATCTAACACTGGGGAAACAACAGAAAGCTATAATCCTGCGACTGGAGAGGTCGTAGGATTACTAACACGTTCCAATGAAACGGATGTTCAAAAGGCGGTTACTGTCGCCAGAGCTGCTTACAAAACATGGAGGCTTACTCCCGCACCGGTACGGGGGGAGATTTTGATGAAAATCGGGCAAGCCCTAGAGAAACATAAGGAGGAGCTAGCCCAATTGCTGACGCGGGAAATGGGTAAGGTGCTGGCAGAGGCCAGAGGAGATGTACAGGAAGCCATTGATGTAGCTTATTATTTTGCGGGTGAAGGCCGACGGCTATTTGGCCAGACCATGCCTTCAGAACTTACGAACAAAGCCTGTATGACAGTACGGGATCCCATCGGGGTAGTGGCAGCGATTACAGCCTGGAACTTTCCTACAGCAATTCCAGCTTGGAAGATGATGCCAGCCTTGATAGCCGGCAATACTGTAATTTTTAAACCAGCGTCCGACGGAGCAGTTGTAGCAACAGCCCTTGTCAAGGTTATGATCGAAGCTGGGGTGCCTGCCGGAGTAGTTAATCTTATTTTAGGGCCCGGGAATTTGGTCGGAGATGCTTTGGTTAAGAATCCTGGAATTGATGCGATTACCTTTACAGGGTCTACCGAGACGGGGACCAAGATGGCGTCAAAAGCTGCACTTTATAATAAACGGATATCGTTGGAAATGGGGGGCAAGAATGCAATTATCGTTATGGATGATGCAGACCTTGAGTTGGCAGTGGACGGGATTATCTGGAGTGCCTATGGGACAACAGGACAGCGTTGTACAGCCTGCAGCCGGGTTATTGTGCATAGAGATGTCAAGGAAGAACTTTTAAACAAGCTGGTGGAAAAGATTAAGGACCTTAAACTAGGAAACGGTTTGGATTCTAGGGTTGATATGGGTCCTGTAATTAACAGCAAGCAACTGGAGAGTATTCATCAATATGTAGAGATTGGCAAGGCAGAAGGAGCCCGCCTCCTAATCGGAGGGGAAAAGGCCACGGAAGGTGAATTGGCGAAGGGATCCTTCTATAAGCCGACACTCTTTGCTGATGTGACGCCGGATATGCGGATAGCCCAGGAAGAGATTTTTGGACCGGTACTCTCGGTACTTACGATAGAGAGTTTGGCAGAGGCGATCGAAGTCAATAATAATACGAAATTCGGTCTTTCCGGTTCAATCTATACCCAAAATATCAACAATGTGTACACTGCCATGCGCGATATTACGACAGGGATTCTCTACGTTAATGCCGGTACAATTGGTGCAGAAGTTCATTTGCCGTTTGGTGGTACCAGAGGAACGGGGAATGGGCATCGGGAGGTAGGAACTGCGGCTATAGATTTCTTTACGGAATGGAAATCAATCTATGTTGATTTCAGCGGTACATTGCAACGGGCTCAGATTGATAACCGTTAACCCTGGAGATTGACTATCAAACTATAATCGGAAATCCTGGGGTATCTGTACTTTCCTCCGCTCAGCAAGACTGTTCAGCAAAGGTCCCCATATTTCCCGGAACTGTTCTCGGTCAAGGGGGATTATAGCTGAAAACTGGTCATAAAGAATCCTGGAGAGAGCTATTTTCCAGGGGGTAAAAGGCGGGTCATAGGTCAGCAGATTGGCGCATAATCCGGCCAGATCATACTCGGGCGGTTCCAGAGGGGAAGCATCTTCCAGATCTATTCCCCAGATTCCATCGTCAGTCAGAATAAAATTCCGGGCGTTCAGATCCCCGTATGAGTATGCTTTCCCATAGTGGTGCTTGGTTAATTTATAAAAGTCATTTAGCCAGTTGCTCAGTTTGACGATAACACTAAGCATCTCCTGGGCAGGAGTAAAGTTTTTCTCACAAATTTCTAGATAATCTAAGAAGAGAACCCCGTTTATATAGTCTAAGAAGAGTATGTTTTCCTGAACAAGGATAATATCGGGGACGGTTAATCCGCTAGCATGAAGCATCCGAAGCAGAGAGACTTCTTTCTCCAATCGCTCACAAGAAGGATATTTTTTGACAACTATTTGATTAATTGTCATGGCAGGATAATTCTTTTTCTCCAGTAAATACACTTGGTTTTTGCGGCTTTTGAACTTTTTTTTGATTACCAAGTCACACCATCCATGGTAATTGGCTGTTGGAGCTAGCTCAGACAGAAGGAATTTCCTGTTTTCATTAAGTAAAATGGGATGATTCATCAGACCTTGGTTTACCCCCTTGAGTTTCTTTACTCGGGCCCTAAAATACAATGCCCATAGGTCCTTGGGCAATGACCTTTTCAACACTCTTAAAGATCAGCTGCCCCGTTTAGTTTAACAGGAAAACATGCTAAAAACTACCTAAAATTAACCAACTGTAAAATTACTTGAGGCCGGACACTTAAGCTATGACTTTATTTTGTCCGGTCCCGCTAGCTGGAGGATGTTTAGGGATAATTGGAAGTTAAGGCAAGACTGGAAATCTCTTGGATCCTGTCCGGTAATCTCTTCAATACGATGTAAGCGATATTTTAGTCCACTTAACGACATATTCATGGCTCTAGAGGTCTCCTCAACGCTGCCACGGTGGCCTAGAAATTCTTGCAACGTGGGAATGAGTTGGGTTTGATAGGTTTCATCGTATTCTATTAGTGATCCTATTTGGCTGGTAGCAAAGTGTAATAATTCTGACGGATTTAAGGCACTGAAAAGCAGAGCATGTGTACCAAATTGTTCAAGAGAGATCACTTGGCCTTGATTTTTCAGGGCTTTTCCAATTTCTATGGCCTTTTGAGCGGATAAAAAGGAACGGTGAAAATCAGATAACTCTTTACAGCTACTCCCAATCCCTATAGTCAGCGTTACTTTGGGAAAATGGCGAGAGATTTGTTTTATAAGATTTTCAGCAAGTTGCCTACTGACTTTTTCCGGGCTATCAGGTTTATCTAGCTGGATTAACATGATTAAATTATCGCCTTTGTTTACGACCATACCCTTGCCTAAGTGTTCCAGGCAGGATTGAACGGTGTTAAGAAGGTCTGTTTTTAATTGTAAGATCCTTTTTTCATTTTGTGGAAAGGAATTTACCAATTGGGTAAGGTTATCTATGTCTAAGATCAGAATCCGATGAGGAAGAGTAATATCATAATTCAGTCCGAGTGCCCGTTTGATGATTGAATTGGGGTCGGGGAAATTTCCCGTTAGTAATTCATCAATGAAATCACCCATTAATCGTCTTTCGACCGCGGTAATTTTCTTTTCCTCTAATAGTTTAAGGACAAAGATGCTGGCGGCGTGTTCTAAAGAGACACTCTCCAATTCCGAAAAGGGTAGTTCCGTGCGAAGCAAAGAAACAAAACCTAACAATTCGCTGCCTACTAAGATTGGTGATACCAAACGGTAAACTTGGATATCTGAATGCTGACCTGTTATTTGAAACGGGCGCTTTTGCTGAAGGTAAAAGGCGGAAGCTTTTTTGAAAGAAGGGTTGGTCCAAATCGAATGATAAGGGGTCAGGAGATCTTTTGTGACAGATTGTGCCGGAAAACGAGTGGATTGCGGGATAAGGTGACAATCTTCTAAAATGACAGTACATTTCATAAACTCTGCAAGACTGGCAGCGATGGCTTCTACACCTTTACCTTTCAAAATACATTGAGTGAGCTGTTCATGAATGGCGACAATTCGTTCTAGAATACCGTTCTGAATTGTGATCCTGCGATTAGCTGCTTCCAGTTCTTCACTGATTTTACTAACTTCATAATAGGCTAGTTCTGGGACTATTTCTTCGCCCCATTCTTCAATAGTCTTACCGATAAAAGTACAATGCTCATCGCCCTTGCCAACACATTTTACCTCTTTATAAATGACTTTTTTCCCTAGACAGGCAGAACGATAGCCGCCTGCGTATCCTACTAACATCCAACATACCGGGTCATTGTGGTAACCATAATGTAGTATGTGTTGTTCGGCCTCAAAGGAGTTTGTCCAGATCCCTTTAAGTGACCAGGTACCCTTTGGTCGATTTATATCAATAATGTCGGTATTGACGTGGACGAATCCTTCCAGAGCGTGGATGGTTGGACCGGCATAATTCCATTCTGATTCATTGTCTAATTGAAATTGCTCTTTGATATTAATAGCTGCTTGAAAACCACAAGACCACCCATATCGGATGAGAAAACCCTTAGCTCTATCCATACCCAAAGTATCTATTAAATCTTTGCGCAGCTTTCCAAGGGCAGATGCAGCGAAGATTATTACGCGTGAGCCTTTTAAAAGGATTTTTCCTTGTTCTGGATGGAATTGGAGCAGTTCGTCCATACGCAATTCTGAAGCCCGCATATAGCTAACCCCCTAATACTATTCTGTATATTTTAAATATTGAAAATACTATTCGTGAAAAGTTGTTTATAACCTCTTTTTACATTGGTTTAGATTAGTCAATTCGGACTGAATTACGTGAAAATTTGGAACTGTTTTAAGATAGAGAAAGATTATTAAATGTGCTACATTTACGGAAGATTCAGAATATAATGTGATTTAGAAATTAGGGCATTATCAACTAGAGAAGGCTTAAATCAGTAAAAATTGGCCAAAGGGGGGAATGAGATCTTCTAATTTGGGTCGTTTATGGCTTTACATTAATTCATTGCCGAACTGGGAACGCGGTAATAAACTAGGCGAAGATGTTCTTGCGGTAGTGCCTTTAAAACTCCTTACCTCGTTTTGAATGAGAGCCCTTCGGAAATTGATCAGCGCAAACTAGAAAAAAGGGAGATGTAGTATGATCGTTAAAAAAAGAACTGTTTCTTCTAATTTAAGATCAGGCCTTTGCTTATTAGCAATAAGTTTAGTGTTAAGCGTTGCAGGGTGTGGAACAAGTACTACAAGTTCTAATAGTACTGTTAGTCCCCCTGCTGAAGCACCGAAGCCGATAGAATTAAAGCTAGCCCACTTTTGGCCTGCTACCCACACTGCTGAAAAAGATATTGCTCAGGGTTGGATAAAAGCAGTGGAAAAGGCGACGGATGGTAAGGTCAAAATAACCAGTTATCCTGCTGAAACGCTTTTGAAATCCGCAGAAACCTATGAGGGTGTTGTAAAGGGTGTTGGTGATATCGGAATATCTGCCTATGCCTATACTAGAGGACGTTTTCCAGTCGTTGAAACTTTCTTGTTACCAGGTATTAGTAATAACAATTCCAAAACAGCGAGTCTTGCGCTTATGGAAGGTATAAAAACTCTGAAGCCAAAAGAGTTGCAGGATACGCATCATCTCTTTAGTTGGGCCACTGGCCCGGGTAATTTGATGTCTAAGACACCGTTACGGGAATTGAAAGATATAAAAGGCCTTGAGATTGGAGCAACGGCAGGCCCGAGAGGGGATGCGATTAAGTTATTAGGAGCTACACCGATCACGATGCCCATGCCTGAATGGTATGAGGCACTGCAAAAAGGCATGATGAAAGGCGGAGTTGCTCCACTGGAAACCATGCAGGGCTTTAGATTGGGTGAAGTCACTGGTAATTATATTACCATGACGCCATTCCTTTACAATCAAGCCTTCTTCTGTACTATGAATCTGGCAAAGTGGAATTCTATCCCTGCTGATGTTCAGAAACAAATTACAGACGCTACCGAAAAGTTTTACGTTGAAAATGTCCCCAGTGTGTTTGATAGAATTAATGAAGCTGGCTTAAAATGGACCCAGGATAAAAAGAAGGTCGAAATAATTAACCTCTCTGAAGCAGAAACCGCAAAATGGATAGAGCTAATTAAACCGCTTCAAACTGATTATGTCACCTTTTTAAACAGTAAAGGCTTAGATGGAGAAAAGATTTTAAGTGCTGTCAAAGAAGTAACTGGTAAAAATAATAAATTAAAATAATGTACTACAACGAGGGCCTTAAGTCTCTGAGGAGTTTAATATAACCTTAGGTTCTTTGGCCCTCGATTAATTCCATCTAAGCAAGTAAGCTTGCCCTAAGACTCGGCAAGCTTAGCTTTCTTAAATACACAAGGAGGCGATAAAATGAGCATCGTAAGCAAATTTGCAGGAAGGTTAAGTTCTATCCTTGACCGTATAGCCGGATGGTTTGTTGTTGCTTTAATGGTCTTGGTCGTTGGCAATGTCATCTTACGCCTGTTTGGAAGTCCGATACCAGGTACAATTGAATGGGCAGAATTTCTGACAGCGATGGCCATAGGTCTTTCTCTAGCCTATTGTGCAGTACAAGACGGCCATATTACTTTAGAATTTTTAGTCAGAAAGTTTAATATAAAGGTGCAAGCTGTACTTAAGATCGTGATCGATTGCCTGGTTGTGGTTTTTTTGAGCCTTGCCTTTTGGAGAATTATTCTTTACGCCAACGATATGAAGCTTAGCGGACAGGTCTCCATGACGACTAAAACGCCCTTTTACTGGTTTATTTATGTAGTTGCTTTTGGGTTCTTGGCCTACGGCCTCGTAGTTTTGGGCTCGATCATTGATAATCTGAAAAAGGGGGTGCAAAGATGAGTCCAACCACAATAGGATTTGTCGGTCTAATCGCCTTCTTAGTATTAATGGTCTTAAGGATGCCCATCGCCATCTCCATGGGGATCGTCGGTTTAGCCGGGTTTAGTTATTTGGTGACTCCTGCTGCCGCATTTCGGATGTTGGCTTCTGAAATTTATACCTCGTTTGCCTCATACTCACTGAGCGTGATTCCCATGTTTGTATTAATGGGGTATTTAGCCTTCCAATCTGGAATTGGTAGCCGACTTTATACGTTTGCCTATAAGGCAGTAGGACACTTTGGTGGTGGGTTAGCTATGGCAAGCCAGGTAGCCTGTGCTATTTTCGGAGCAGTTTGCGGCTCCAGCACAGCGACCACTGCGACGATCGGTTCTATCGCTCTTCCAGAAATGAAGAAGTACCATTACAATGATTCACTGGCGACTGCCAGTGTCGCTGCAGGAGGGGCACTGGGCATTTTAATTCCTCCCAGTACTATCTTTGTCATCTACGGAGTATCTACCGAACAATCAATTGCCAAGTTGTTCGTGGCTGGCATTATCCCGGGTATTCTCCTGATGATTTCTTATATGCTGGCTATTTATGTCGTGACTAAACTAAATCCTGCTTTGTGTCCACCCTCGCAGGAGCCAAGAGCCAGTGCGAAAGAGGTAATCCATTCATTGCGCGATGGTTTAATAGAGGTTATTGCTATCTTTATCATTTCTATCGGGGGTCTTTTTATGGGCTTCTTTACGCCAACAGAAGCCGGTGCTGTCGGTGCAGCAGGTGTGTTACTGGTTACATTACTTGGCCGGACGATGACTTGGGAAAAATTCAACCAGGCTTTAGCAGATACCACCAAGACAACAGCTATGATTTTATTTATGGTAGCCGGAGCCATTATCTTTACCCGCTTTTTGGGTATTAGTCGAATTCCTTTTGAAATTGCGGAATGGGTGGGTGGCTTAGATCTTCCGAGTTATGTTATCATGCTCATTGTCTTATCGATCTATTTGTTTTTGGGTTGTATTATCGAGATGATACCGCTTATTTTGCTGACAATACCGATTTTTTACCCAATTGTCGTGGATTCTTTAGGTTACGACCCCATCTGGTTTGGGGTCATCATCTGTATGGTCGTGGCGATGGGCGTAATAACCCCGCCAGTAGGCATCAACGTCTATGTTATTAAAGGGGTAGCAAAAAATGTACCTTTAGAAACCGTTTTCCGGGGTGTCTGGCCATTTCTGGTTGCCGCCGTACTTAGTACTGGTCTCTTGATTGTTTTTCCTGAAATTGTAACTTTTTTGCCTAACTTATTGGATTAGAGGTCCCCTCTCTGCATAGATGTAGTTTAAGCGGGAGGCTGTCTTGAGCTAAAAGGTTGCCAGCTAACTGGCAAGTTGGAAGCGTTGTAAATCTAGATTTGAAAGAGGAGGTATAGGATGTTAAGCGCACACGAACTATATCGTCAGAAACTGGTTTCTCCGGAAGAAGCGGTTAAGTTAGTCAAGTCGGGCGACGTAATTTGGGCTCCACCGGCTTCTAATGAGCCTAATATTCTTTTTGATGCTTTGGCCGATCGGAAGGATGAGTTGCAAGGTGTGGTTCTCCGGCAATTCTTGTCAAGGCGCAAGCGCCGTTACATGGATCCTTCCTATGCTCCTCATATTTCCATAGAATCCTTTTTTGTCACAAATGTTGTGAGAAATCTAATTCGGGATGGATTTGCAACCTATGTGCCGTCAAACTTCGGCGACATACCCAGTTTAATCAGAAAAAGCGGCTGTGATGTACTGATGCTCACTGTTGCGCCAATGGACGAACATGGATATTTGAATTTTGGCTTAGGGTGTGACTATACTCTCGCTGCAATGGAAGTTGCCCGGAATATAATTGTAGAGGTTAATCCCAACATGCCCAGGACCAGAGGGTATAACAACATTCATATTTCCAAGGTGGATTTGGTCGTAGAATATGATGTGCCGATGATAGAACTACCTGTTCCGCTGGTAACAAAGATGGATGAAACGATCGGTTCTTATATAGCTGATCTTATTGAAGATGGCTCCACTCTTCAAGTAGGTATTGGAGGTATTCCCACTGCGGTATGCAAGTTTCTGGAACATAAAAAGGACCTAGGTATACATACTGAACTTATCACTGACTATCTTATAGATCTTGTAGAAAGTGGGGCTTTAAACGGGAGCAAGAAATCCATTCATAAGGGCAAGATTGTGGCTACTATCGTCGAGGGCACCAGAAAATTGTTTGATTACGTTAATAATAATTCCTCTATTGAATTACATCCGGTGGATTATACTAATAATCCTAACATTATTGCTCAAAACCATAAAATGATCAGTATCAACGCTACTATTGAGGTTGATTTATTTGGACAATGTTGCTCTGAAAGTATTGGAACCACGGTTTGGGGAGGAAGTGGAGGGCAGTCGGATTTTGCCAGGGGTGTGACTATGTGCCCAGATGGTAAAGGCTTTATCGTCCTGAAGTCTACGGCAAAAAATGGTACAATCTCCAAGATTGTTCCCACTTTGAGTCCTGGAGCGAGCGTAACTACTGGTAGAAACTATGTTGATCATGTGGTAACTGAGTATGGAGTTGTCAAACTTCGTGGTAAATCCACAAGGGAAAGGGCTCTCGCTCTGATCAGTATTGCCCATCCTGATTTTCGGGATCAACTGCGCCACGCAGCAAGACAATTTAAAATTATCTAGCAAAATGACTGGGGTAATATGCAAGTGACGATCTCAACATTGATATGCTCCCCCCATGGTAGAGAGGTTAATAATAAAACCTACTACCATGGGGGGAGCGTTTTCATGTCACAATAAACGACACAGTGCAACGCAAAAACTAGCTATATCACAAGAATTAGCCATATTACAAGAACTTAATAATGGGTAAGCTCGTCAGAATGTATAAATGATGTAAGATACTTTCTGGAGCTCAAGTGTTCGGTATCATTCTCTTTGACAAGAACATATGTTTTGTATTATAGTATGGATAGTGGGTAAGTGAGGTGTTTGTACATAGATATTTTTGATAAGTTAACTATCTTATCAGACTCAGCTAAATATGATGTCGCTTGCACCTCTAGTGGTGTCGACAGAAGTGGCAAGAAGGGCAGTATCGGTAGTGCTGCAAAAGCAGGCATATGTCATAGCTTTTCGGCTGATGGGCGGTGCATATCTTTGCTGAAAGTGCTGATGACAAATATCTGCGTCTTTGATTGCAAATACTGTGTGAATCGAGTGTCGAACGATACTGTAAGAGTTGCGTTTACGCCCCTTGAACTTGCAGAACTTACGATAAACTTCTACCGACGTAACTATATCGAGGGTTTATTTCTCAGTTCCGGGGTAATTAAAAGCCCTAACAACACTGTTGAGCAAATGATTAAGGCCCTTGAGTTATTGCGTAACGATTACCACTTTGGCGGCTATATTCATGTCAAGGCCATACCTGGAGCAGATAGCGAGCTGATTACACGCTTGGGACTCTTGGCCGATCGGATGAGTATTAACATTGAGCTTCCTTCCCAGGAGAGTCTGAAGCTATTAGCTCCAGACAAAACAAAGGAGTCCATCTTACGTCCTATGGGTCTAATTAGTAGTAAGATCCAGGAAACTAGTACGGATCTTGTAAAATACCATCATGTGCCAAAATTTGCGCCGGCTGGCCAGAGCACCCAGCTTATTGTTGGGGCGACATCGGATACAGATCATAAGATATTAACTCTAACCGAAGGGCTATATAAAAAATTCCACCTCAAAAGAGTCTTTTTCTCGGCCTATATGCCTGTTGCTGAACATTCACTCCTGCCAGCGCTTGATATTAAACCACCTCTAATGCGTGAGCATCGACTTTATCAGGCCGACTGGCTATTACGGTTTTATGGCTTTGAAGCAAAAGAACTGCTTGATGAGCAAAATCCCAATTTCAACTTACAGGTCGATCCTAAATGCAATTGGGCTCTTAATCATCTGGAGAAGTTTCCCCTTGAGATTAATAAAGCGCCGTATGAAATGCTTTTACGAGTGCCAGGAATTGGCGTGACCAGTGCCCTGCGTATTCTCACAGCTAGGAGAAGCGGTCCGCTTGATTTTGCGGGACTAAAAAAGATAGGTGTGGTACTAAAACGCGCACAGTATTTCATTACCTGTAAGGGAAAGATCATGGAGGGTCTAAAAATTACATCAGATGGAGCCATTGGAGTGCTGATGGCTGACCAGTACAAGCTGCCATCACACTATCCTGAACAGCTGTCACTTTTTAATGAGCCTCTCATTACCAGAGAGGATGTGCAGCAATGTCTGACAGGACAGATTTAGTCTACGCCTATGATGGCAGTTTTGCAGGACTGATGTGTTGTATCTTCGAAAGCTACGATCAAAAGGAAAACCCCAACCTTATTCGGCCTCCTGGTGTACAACAGAGCCTTTTTGATACTGCGAAATGGATTGAAACGGACGAACATAAGGCGGATAGGGTTTATAACTCGATTCCTTTGAAGATATCTTCCCAAGCACAGGAATTAGTTAAACTTGGATTTTTAACCTGTAATCCGCGCAAAGAATTGTTAATCTATCATTTCCTGCGTTTGGGGTTTAAACACGGCAGCAAGGTTATGACGATGCTCACGAATGATGCCGTCTGTTCCCTCCAAAAGGCAGTTCGCCATTTAACCTCCGAAAGCCATAAGCTCACAGGATTTCTGCGATTTTCCGTCTATGGAGAAGTGCTCGTGGCGGTGATAGAACCTAAAAACTTGGTATTACCCCTATTATCTGCGCATTTTTGTGACCGTTTCCGCAACGAAACGTTTATGATTTATGATAAAACCCACAGTATGGCCTTAATTTATCGCGAGCAAAAGGCAGAACTTATGTTCGTCGCTGAGTTAACCTTGCCAGAAGTCGAAGGATCTGAGATTGAGTACCGTCGTTTATGGAGACAATTCTATAAAACGATTGCCATTGAAGGTAGGAATAACCCACGCTGTCGTATGACTCTGATGCCGAAACGGTATTGGGGTCAAATGACCGAATTTAACGAAACGGATGAACAGAAATCTAGAGGGCCAGATCAATGGCGCGTCGCAGAAACTGCCACTGAGACACTACCAACTTCGATGGTGTCTTTAGATTCCCCATTCTCATATCCAACACGCAAATGAGACCTAACATGATGATATATGCCTCCAACATGTTTTTGACGTGTTGGAGGCTTTATGTTTGCCGAGAAGTCGAATTGGGTTATAAAGGAAACTTACTTTGCCGTGATGGCATGGCATCGTAAGGGACCACTGAAGAAGTTGGAGTCTTAGTAGCGGTTATCCATCGGATAACAGGTTGGAGGCGTTAGTGGCAATAGCGTTATTAGTAACCATCTTTTTGAAGGTTTGCGTTTTTTACTATGCAACCGTTTTAGGTATTGCTCAGTTATTAAAACTACGCTCCTATGTCCCTTTAGTTATCCCAATAGGTATCATAGGAATTTCAATTGCTCTTTCCAATGAATCTACTATGCAATTCAGCTATTCAGCAAAGAATACATACCCCGTCTTCGCTATGCCGTTTTACATCGGGCTTCCACTTTTGTCACTGTTTATAGCTAAGGTACGCAATTTGCCTAAGCAGAAGGAATGGAAAGCTAAATGATCTTTTTGCTTATCAGTGTTTTTATCGGTATTATTCTGTTTGAAGTTCCGAGTCTTATTAGGAATAAGCATTGGCGGGAACGAGTTGTCTTTTCAAGTTTGCTTTTTTTAGCATTCATACTAACATCACTACAAACAGTTGGAGTACAACTACCCAACCCTTCCAAAGGGATCGATTTTTTGGTAAGGGACGTGTTGCATCTAAACTATAAATAATTTCAGACAGAATGGCAAAAAAACCAGCTCCTTAATGAGGTGGTTTTTTGCACCCTTAGAGCCCATGCTACTGCACTGTATCATGGATGTCACGGTTAAGGATGGCAAAGTTCCTTGTATAGAACTTTGCCTATTTGTTGCTTTCTGGCTAACTAAACAAGGGATTTCGGGGTTTTATGACGAATATACTTGAAGAAATCTTAGATAGATTAGGGGAGTTAGAGGAGTTGTTGAGATGAATAATAGAGATCTAATACAGAAGACTACCTTAGTCAGCATCATAGGAGTCTTTCTTTTAGTAGCGTCATCAATTCCTGTGCGAGCTGAAAACTTACAACAACAACTCAATCAATCCAAACAGCAAGCTAATCAAATAAATGGGGTCTTAAGTGAACAAAAGGCTAAGGTGGCGGGTGTAACCCAACAGGTGCAAGCACTTAAGCAATCCGTTGAGGTTTTAAATAGTAGCATTGCCCGAGACCAAGCAAAATTAACTGAGGAACAAAGTAACCTTAAAAAGCTGGAAGAACAGCAGCAGAAACTTGAGGAACAACGAAAAGAGAATATTGAAGCATTAGGGCACATTTTAAGGAATAACTACGAAGAGGGTGCTACGACGTATTTGGCAGTTTTGTTTGAAGCCGAAAACTTAGCGGATTTTATGGATCGCGCTGAAAATATTCAGATGCTTGTAGGATCCTATGGTAAGCTGCATGATAATCTGATCGTGTTGAGCGAAGCCTTGAATAGCCAAAAGGAACTTATCAATCAAAAAAAGGATACGATTCAAGCTGCAATACAGGGGACAACTCAAACACAGCAATCTGTGCAGCAGGTGTTAGATAAGCAACAAACTATTCTAGCTCAATTAAGTACAGATGAGAAAGCCATCATGAACGCTGCTCTTTCTGCCCAGGCCAAGGTAAGTCGAATAGAAAAATTAATTGAACAAGAAAAACTCGAGGCAGCGTATGCTGCTAAGACTCCAACTCACTCCTCTAGTGGGGCTGATTCTAGCGCAGGAGTGGCTGGTACTGTTCAAGTTTCAGGTGGAGTGCAACAGATTCTGAATTATGCCGCTCAGTTTTTAGGTACACCCTATGTTTGGGGGGGGACGAAAGCATCACCGGGTTTTGACTGCTCAGGATACACCCAGAGCATATACCGACATTTTGGGATAACCTTGAGTCGAGTCTCTGAGCAGCAGTTTTTAAATGGAGTTTCAGTTTCGCGTTCTGACTTACGTCCAGGTGATTTAGTATTTTTCAGTACTTATCACTCTGGAGCTTCTCATGTTGCAATCTACACTGGGAAAAATACTATGATTCATTCGTCCTCAGGCGGAGTTTCTTACGATGACATGACAGACGCTTACTGGTCTAAGCGTTATCTTGGGGCTCGGCGCGTAATCGCTCCCTAAACGCAGTAAGAAAATAGTAGTAGCTGATGCTAAGCGCAAATCACTCCATTAGATCATGATTAGATTATGAAACCAAAAAAGAAGGCGTGTTCTCTACCTTGGTAATAATTTACCAGTAGGAACGCCTTCTTTTCTTATACTCGTCAGAAAGAATAACTTTATGTTATATACTTTCTGACGAGCATAAATGCAGTTAAGGCGACCGTCTTCGCTCAGGCTGACAGAATGACTAATACGTGCGAAGACAGTGTCTGCAAGAAGGCTAATACGCGCGAAGACAGTGTCTTCGTGGGCGCTAGCCTAATTATCTATAGGCTTATTTTTTTGGAATAACCGAAAGAACCTAGCTTTTCGGAAATGGAACGGTATTCTCTCAGGCAATATCCGAAGGGCTGGATTTTGTCAATATCGGGACGGGCGTGAGAATCAAGCACATCTTCATTGTAATGAATCGCTAGAATCTCGGAGATAAAGACGTCATGACTACCGAGGAAAATGACGTTCTTGACGTTGCACTCGAGATTTACGGGACATTCGGCTATTAACGGTGCTTTTACATAGGTAGCCGAGTAGGGAGTTAACCCTGTTTCAAGAAATTTGTTGGCATCCCGTCCGGAAACAAGACCACAATAGTCTACGACGTTCACTTGGGATACTGACGGAATGTTGATCACAAATTCACCCGATTCTTTAATCAACTTGTGGGAATGTCTAACAGGATTGAGGCTTATGTAGAGCATTGGGGGTTCGGAATTTAGAATTCCTGTCCAAGCAATCGTTATGATGTTCGGATCATACCCCGCGAGAAGAGACGTGACCAAGACATTGGGAACCGGTAAAAGATCAGTAGAGGGTTTTTTCATAATTTTATTCATAGATTCCGCTCCTTTCGGTTCATGAATTTAATCCTTAAGTTTAGCTAACAACTAAGCTATGATGAACAGTGTTGCTGGCATTCAGGATGAGATACAACTCAGCTATTGTGTAAAAAGTAAAATCAATTATTACACTTTAAAATCTATGATTCTTTCTAAGATTCTAGCCCTGAGTTTACGTGAGACTAAATTATTAATATTTCGACATTTTATGATATAATTAAAGGATGCTTTTCAGAAGGAGGTTATGTTTTGAAAGTACTCGCCATTAATCCAGGTTCAACTTCTACAAAAATCGCAGCCTACGAAAACGAGACTTGCCTTTGGAAATATGGAATTGATCACGCAGCCAGTGAAATTAACGCGTTTACCCGTGTCGGAGATCAATACGGATATCGAATCGAGCAGATTTTAGAAGTGATTGACGATCATGGGACACCCTTAGATGTTTTTGAGGGGATCGTGGGACGGGGTGGTTTACTCAATCCTTTAGTGGGGGGCACCTATTTGGTGGATGCCTCCTTAGAGGACACGTTACATAATGCACCCGGTGGGGAACATGCTTCTAACTTAGGTGGAATTATTGCCTATCACCTGGGGCAAAGAATCAACGTTCCAGTCTTTATTGTGGATCCTGTGTCAGTCGACGAAATGGAACCGGTAGCGAGGCTTTCCGGACTTCCGGAATTATCTCGCTTAAGTCAATCACATGTCTTAAATATGAAGGCTGTTGCCCGCAAAGTAGCCCAAGAACTCGGGAAAACATATCAGGACTTGAACTTAATTATCGCGCATTTAGGGGGGGGGATTTCAGTCGCCCCACACCGCAAAGGGAAAATGCTGGATGTTAATAATGCCAATAATGAGGGTCCATATTCAGTCGAACGCTGTGGGACATTACCTTCCTTTCAACTCGTCAAACTGTGCTATTCCGGCAAATATTCGGAAAAGGAAATGCTGACTAAACTTCTCAAAACAGGCGGTATGTTCGCTTACCTTGGAACAAAAGATGCACGAGAAGCTGAGCAGAGAATGAAGGTAGGGGACTCGGACGCCAAACTTGTACTGGAAGGCCTCTGTTATCAAGTGGCTAAGGAAATTGGCGCGATGGCCACCGTATTGGCTGGAGAAGTTGATCGAATTGTTTTAACGGGTGGACTCGCTCATTCTGAATTTATCACTCAAGAAGTTATTCGTCGTGTCTCATTTATTTCTCCTGTTGTAGTAGTACCAGGTGAAGAAGAGATGGAAGCTTTGGCCTTGGGTGCCTTAAGAGTCCTTAGAGGAGAAGAAAAAGCCTTGATCTACGAAGGATAAAAATGGAGTGAAAAAAGTGCGATTTAGCGGATTTGAATCTCTACAAGAAAGAGCGAAGAGCATAGGTCGGGTAAAGGTTGCAGTGGCTTCTGCTGCTGATAAAGATATCTTAGAAGCTATCAAATTAGCCCAAAATGAAGGGTTAATTACCCCTGTTCTGGTCGGAGATGTTGACCTGATTAAGAGATTAGCTCAAGATATCGGGTTAGACTTAGAAAACGCTGAACTGATTCAGGAACCATGTCCCGTTGCTGCCGCCAATAAGGCTGTAGATGCCATCGAGGATGGGCGAGCGCATTTTTTAATGAAGGGTATAGTCAACAGCGCAGATTTTCTGCGGGCAGTGCTTAGATCAGATCGAGGACTGAGAACTGGGCGCTTACTCAGTCACCTTTCCGCATTTCAAGTTCCAGGTTTTTCTCGTTTGCTGTTTATGTCCGACGGGGGGATAAATATTGCTCCGGATTTGATGCAAAAAAAAGAAATCTTGGAGAACAGCTTGTTATATTTAAAGGATATTGGAATGGATTTGATAAAGGTTATCGCTCTGGCAGCTAATGAAGTGGCGAGCACTAAAATGCCGGCGACCATGGATGCCGAAGCTTTAGCCGGGATGAGTCGAGCCGGAGAATTCCAGGGTGCGATCGTGGAAGGTCCATTAGCTCTGGATGGAGCTGTAAGTGCAGCCGCCTTGAAACATAAGGGGATCAAGAGTCAGATCAACGGGGATGTGGATTTAATCTTAGTTCCTACGATCGAAGCAGGAAATGTTTTAGCAAAATCTTTAGTGTACTTTGCTGGAGCAACAATGGCGGGGATCGTCCTTGGGGCAAAAGTGCCCATCGTTCTAACCTCAAGAAATGATACTCCAAGGAGTAAGTTCATGGCCTTAACCATGGCTGCTATGAGTCGATAGACGAGGTGTGCCAAGAGCGGTAAGGGAGTGAAACCTGCACTCGCGGAATTGAATTTACAAGCGCTTAATGCCGGTAGGGAGTTCGCCAAGCAGCTTGTTAACGAGGCAGAATAGATAGTAGCTTAATCGGATTAAGAAATCCTTACTTCAGGTGGAGTTTTAATTCCATTTGAACTGAAAAGAAGCTGGAACCTTTTCGAGGTGCCAGCTTCTTTTATTGTGCCCAAACAATCTAATCATTCCCAAGAAATCAGCGGATATAATCTTCGATGCCAGTTTAAATAGCTTTGTTAGTAACATCATAGGAAAGTGATAACACTTCTTATAGTTCTTCTGAATTCTCCGAATCATCAGAGCTAACTTGCTCCTTCAAACGCCCTGCACGTCGGACTGCGTCCCGGAGCAAAAACTCGATATGGGCGTTGGCACTTCGGAATTCATCAGCTGCCCAGCGTTCTAGAGCTGCATAAAGTTTGGGATCAAGGCGTAAGGGGAACTGTTTTTTGCTTGCCATTAGTTATCCACATCCAATGTAAATCTGCTGCTTAATGCACGGCGCTAGCAAATTGTCGTTATGCTAAAGGGATATTGAATTGGAATTGGTTAATACATCGTTCCAGTATTAATCACAGGTTGAACTGCTCGCTCGGAAACAATCGAGACGAGGAGGTTATTGATCATAGTCGCTTTGCGCTCTTCGTCAAGTTTGACAACCCCATCTTTTTCGATTCGTTCAATTGCCATCTGAACCATGCCTACAGCGCCCTCAACAATGATTTGGCGGGCAGAGAGGATCGCCGAGGCTTGTTGTCTTTGCAGCATGGTGCCTGCGATTTCGGTGGCATAGGCTAGGTGGGTAAGGCGTGCTTCGCTAACTTCCACACCAGCCAGCCTAAGTCTTTGCTGGAGTTCATTCATTAATTCAGTAGATACCTCTTCAGGATTACCCCTCAGGGATAAACCATCTCCGTCAAAATGGTCGTAAGCGTAACGCGTTGCTACGTGACGCAAAGCCGTTTCACTTTGGATTTCTACGAATTCTTCATATTTCTCGACATCAAACATTGCCTTAGCGGTATCAACAACCCGAAAGACTACGACGGCGGCAATCTCAACCGGATTGCCTTCAATGTCATTGACTTTAAGAGTTTTGCTGTTGAAATTTCGAACCCGTAAAGAGACTCCTTTGCGTATCGCTAACGGGACACTAAGCCACAATCCTGGTTCTCGAATGGTACCGAGATAGCTTCCAAAAAAAACTAGGGCATAGGACTTATTGGGTTGAACGACTAAAATCCCGGTTGCCAAGATAATGGCCAAGATAATCAGAGGAATACCCACTAAGTTTACCTGAACGACTAAGGCAATTCCACCGATCAAGAGGGCGAGCATAAAAATCAAGGCTAGATAACCGTTGACGGCCCACGCTTTCTTTTCGATCATTTAATGAATCCTCCTTCAAATTTTGATTACTTATTTTAAATTGGTAAGCTGAGTACCAATAAGTAATACCAATATGATATCACTTTAGTATCAAAATGTGAAGAGCCTTTTTGCTCATCCCTACTTAATTCATAAAGTTCACATGGAAAGTGCCCAAATCCCTTTTGCAAATGATTATTTTATTAGGCCGCCTGCTCGAAAGTCAGGCGGCCTAATTCTTATTAATGGGTACATTCGTTTCTATTTCATGGACAACCTCTCATAAGTCACGATCGTTTTAGATGTGCTAAATTAGATAAGGCGATATTTTTTAAGGAGTCATGCTCACTTTGTTAAATTCTGACAGGGTATCGAAAAAAGCCTCCAGATTGGCGATGGGTGTTCCTGGTGGAATATCGCAACCAGACGATAAAACAAAGTTTGGATAGGGTTTCATCTCTTCTAGAAGGGTCAACGTAGCATGTTTGACACTTTCTGGAGTACCTTCATTCAGTACCCTCGATGGGTCAATATTACCGAATACTAGGTAATCTCCAGGGATTTGGGGGATGATTTTTAGCATTTTAACGACATTACCGAAGTGATATCCTTTTGCCCCAGTGCTAACCATTGAATTAACTAGTTTTGTAACATAACCACAGTTGTGTAAAACAATAAAGAACCCTTCGTCCTGCACAGTATCTACGAGCCTTTTAACATACTGAGAAGAAAATTCATCACACCAATCGGGAGGTAAAAGTCCAGCGCTTGGTTCAGGCAAAAGCACTTCATTGGCGCCAATATCTTTATAGGCTTGAGCATACTTGATGCTGTATTGAATGTATTTTTCCAACAAAATGTGTACTAATTCCGGATCTTTCTTAACGGATTTTAAGGTTTTTTCCAGCCCCATTAATACCGCGGCCAGAGAGAAAGGACCCAGCATTCCGCCAAAAGTGGGACGATCAGTATAATACTGCGCAGCAAGTTCCGCCCCTTTTAGGAATACCTTGGCACGACCCTCGTTTAGGGAAGGAATACGTAGGGTTTCCACGGATTCTCTGTCACTCACCAAATCCTTGGTTACTGTAGGAGCCTCAGTATCTACGAATTTCACTTCACTGCCGAAGGTTTCTGCTTCTGAGGTCAAATCATGCCGGTCATTGCGCCAATCATATCAGGGAATGTTGTGATGACGGTTTTCATAGTTTCAAGTGAGCCTGCCCGTCATAGATAGTCATTGCATTCTCACTAGTTCTGCCAAGCGCATTTATCTTTCTTAGATCATCTTCGCGTAAAGCAGTGATATCTCTTGTAATCTCCACACGCTTCAGATATCAAATAAATCATTTCATCATCATTCTTAATTGTTGGGTTATGTGGTGGGAGATCTGCCGGAACAAAACAGAAGAACTCTGAATTCCGATCTTTTTTTATTCTTTCCGTCTGTACCATTAGGGCGTTAAAATTAGGGCTGTTAATGCGGCCGAATCATCACATTTCCAATGTTTCAATAATTTCCTTCAATGCACAAGTAAACTCAATGCAAGCTCCTTCTAGATCTTCTTCTGGCATAGATTCAAACCCGAAGAGGAAGATGTTTTCCGGTGCTTTTTGCTGGTTCCGCCAATAGTCTTTCGTCCCATAAATTCCAAAGCCTCTCAATCTCATCTTCGTGATCAGACCTTCTTGACTCGTGCATCCCGGAATTTGTATCAAGGTATGAGAACCTGCCGGCACCGGAAAAATCTTAACGACACCTGCAAGATGTTCTTTTATCACTTTGTTAAATATTCCGTATTTTCTTCTGTTTAACAGCGACATCTTGCGTACATGTCTTTCGAGATGCCCATCTCTGATAAAATACGCCAGTGCCTTCTGATTATAAGTCGGAAGCGCCGAATAATAATACTTGTATTTATCTTCATATATTTCCATAAGTTTGTATGGGAGAACAAAATACGCACACCGAAGAGACGGAGAGAGAACCTTCGATAATGTGCTCAAATAAATTACATTCTGCCCAGTGCTCAAAGACTGAATAGAGGGAAGGGGTTTTTCTCCATATAAAAACTCATTGTCATAATCATTTTCAATAATATAGGCGCGGTTCTTTTGCGCCCATTCCAAAATCTGCAAACGTTTTGGCATGGATGTAGTGACTCCGGTAGGAAATTGATGGGATGGCGTTAAGTAAAGTAGAGGACACATCGAGTTTTCTAGGTCATCAATATCGATCCCTAGATCGGTCATGGAAAGCTCTTTGATCGAATATCCTTTATTCGTAAATATTCTTTGCATTCCAATAAAGCTGGGGTCTTCCACACCTATCGTATGTACTTTCTCATGTAACTCATGCAATATTTCGGTAATAATATCCATAGCATATTGTGTGCCGGCGGAAATGACGATTTGCTCCCAACTGCATTTTACACCCCGACTGTTATTGATGTAATCGCACAGACTTTTCCGTAATTCTACATTTCCTTTGTTGCATTCATA
>LADV01000202.1 GCA_000961805.1 Peptococcaceae bacterium BRH_c23
AGAATTGGATCTGTGTTTTGACAAAGTGGAGGGGTGTTCGGAGTATTGTTTGACTATTCTACAAAGGAATCAGGAATTCGCTCATTTATCTTATTCATCATTGAGAGAGAATGTGCAAAGCGGGAAGGATTATCTTGATCGGATGAGGGTATGGCATCAATTGATAGAAAAGGAAGTGCTGCAGGCCCGAGAGGTTATCTCACATTTTTGCTTACGGTTAACCCCGTGGATTAAGGACTATTGGTCTGAAATCCCTCAAACTCGGGGAGCCGGAATTAATTTGGGGTTTTTAGTGCCTAATACCTTCAACCAAGAATTTATCAACGAATTAAAAACCCTTTTAGAGGAAGTTGATATTACAGATGAATGGACGGGACCGTGGCCCCCCTTTCATTTCAGTTCATTTTCTCTAAAGCCGGAGAGTTTTCTTATTCGCGAATCTTTGACATGGAGAATAGGAGGGTTACCTCATGATTGAGGATGACGAATCCGGTATTAAGGTTGCCGAGCGCATTATAGATTTTGAAGGGCAAAGCAAGGTAGGTCGTGTTAATGCTAATCAAGATAATGCGGATCAGGGACTTGCAAAACTTGTACTTAGTTTGGTGGAATTATTAAGGAGAGTTATGGAACACGAAGCATTGCGGCGCATTGATGGAGGGACATTAACGGAAGGGGAAATAGAGGAAATGGGGGAAACCTTTCTAAAATTGGAAAACAAAATGATTGAAATGCGCGAGATCTTTGGACTAAAAGAGGAAGATTTAAACCTAGATCTTGGACCTTTGGGAAAGCTTATGTAGGAAGGGGGAAGGAGTGTGGCAATTCAACATTCGAATAACAGTAGTGGTTTAGGAGATCTCTTAGAACGCATCTTAGATAAGGGAATCGTGATCGCCGGGGATATAAAAATATCTTTGGCGGATGTTGAACTAATAAATATCAAAATACGGTTGCTTGTAGCTTCTGTGGATAAAGCTAAAGAAATGGGGATTGACTGGTGGGCGCATGATCCTTATCTTTCGTCACGTGCGCGAGTATCTGAACAACAAGCGATTACTGCAAATACAGAACCAGTTTTAATTCAGCCAGATAAGGTTGAGAAAGTTAGCTCAAAAGCCGAAAAAGAAATAGAGCCAATTATAAATAGACCTAAATACCGAGTTTGAATTATTGAGTAAACAGGGAGGGTGAAAGCCTTCCCTGTTATTTTTAGTTTTATCCGATAAGATTTTCAATCACCCTTGTCCTCCACCTTACATATGATATGGTAGGATAGGGAGAGGAGGGAAAATGCATGAAAAAGGATGTCGATTCCTCAAGCTTAGCAGAAGTTGTTGATCGTATTCTAGAAAAAGGAGTAGTCATTGACGGTTATGTAAGAGTTTCACTAGTTGGCATTGAACTTTTAACGGTCGATCTTCGTATCGTGATTGCTAGTGTCAATAGTTTTTTGAGATATGCCTGTGCAGTAGGGCTAACCACCGAGCATCACGGCGACTTGTTTTAGCAAAAGGGAGGGAGAAATCCTTCCCTGTATTTTTGCGTAGTAGGCTTAATCACCGAGCATCACGGCGACCTGTTTTAATAAAGGGAGGGAGAAATTCCTCCGTTCTTACATTAGGTATACTATATCTACTCGATGACTGTTTTATAAGCTTCCAATGTAATCTCTGCAACTTTGGACCAAGGATAATGGTTGTGTATGTGCTGCATTAAGGGCAGGGGGGAGGCATTGAAGGATTGTTCAAGGGCAATATGTAAGCTTAGGTCATCTTGTGGGTGCACATAAAGGGCCATATCCCGGAAATATTCCTTAGGACTTCCTTGGTCTGTTGAGATTACAATGGTACCGCACGCTCCAGCCTCTAAGCTCGACAAGCCTGGGGTTTCAAACCAACTGGGTAATGCATGTACTTTGGCAGCCGAATAAGCCGAAGCAAGAAGTGCACCCTGCAGAGTGCCAATATGGGTGATGTTTGAATAAGATGTCAAACTTTTATAATAATTTAAATCATTAACAGGCCCCAAGAGAACGAGAGAAAGATCAAGGTCATGACAGACCTTTGCCAACCAAAGTTGGTTTTTCCTTGGAGATATCCTGGCTGCACAGAGCACAAATTCTTGGGGAAGATCAGGGAACTGTTCCCGGAATAGCTGAGGGGTTGCGCCGATGAATGTATCTGGAAACCCATTCGGAACCACTTGATGAGAAGAAGATTTGAGAAAGTCCTGTCGGAGAACGTCCATTTCAATTTGACTATTGGGGAGTAAGAGATCACATTCCCCCACGAGGCGAGCTCGCATGGGTTGCATATGTTTCCAGACTGCTAGGGCATTGGGACTTGCACCTTCCCGCTTAAAGTAAGCATTTGGAGGCCAATAAATTGTAGAAATGACAATCCTTTTTCTTTGCTTTTGGGCATTGAGAAAGAACAGATAACTCTCTTTAATACGGGTGATATTGAAAATATGAACTAAGTCATAGGGAGACAGATCAAGATTAGGATCAGTGGAAAGATGCACTTCAACGCCGAGTTTTTTTAGCTCTTGCCCGGTCGATACCATCTGCACAGTATCGCCAGCAGGGGTTTTCATGAAGTCCGGGCGAGCTTGGAAAAGCACTTTCATATAGAATCCTCCCCAAAGATACTCATTAAAGGGATTTGTCAAACGGCATGAAAAAGATTAGGAAGTTCGAGGTCTATAACCTTTCGAGAGCTTGACGGATAGCTTGGATGCGGTGTTGATAAGTATGGTTGCGGTAGACTTCTTCTTGGCCTTGGCGAGCAATTTTATGACGGAGGTCCTCACGGTTAAGATAAAAACGCACAAGTTCAATCGTCTCATCTGGATGACGGCTCCAGACGAGATGCACATGGTTTTTAAACGTATTTTCAATGGCTGGGGACCAATGCGTCAGGAAAAAGGCTCGACAACCTAAGGCTTCAAAGGTTCGCATGCTCATCATCGTGGGAGAGTCGATCACAGAGTGTAAGCCTAGAACGATCTTGGCCGAGGAATAGGCGTACGGTAATTGGTCGTAGGGTAAATATCCTTGATATATTCCGGAACCTAAGGTGTAATGATCTGTATTCGCCAGCCAGTGTTCATTACCGAAAACTTTCAAATGGAACGATCCTGAGAGCAAGGGAGTAAGGATTGTCTCTAGCCCAACTTTCCGTTGAGGATACGAGGTATAGTAATTGGCAACGAGAAGTAAGTCGCAAGTATACTCCAGCGACGGTTCGGAAGGATGATGAAAGGATGGATTGCAGGCAAAATGAAAAAACAAGGCGCGTAGTTTCTCTCGCCGATAAAGGGGAAGACATTCGCCCGCGGGAGTAAGAACCAGACTAGCTCCGCGTGCCAGAGGACGGGACATACGACGCCAGTCTGGGGGATCATCAATAGCCCAATAGACGAGGGGGAGTGCATGACGTCGTAAAAGAGGAAATAATTTTAGAGCTACTGTAGAAATCGAAACACCTTCAGCTAAGGCAAACTTGGGCTTCCAAGCCTTTAGCAAAGTGGTCAAACGGTCTTCCCAACCGGATTGATGGACTGGGATATAACGGATGTCGTCCAGCGGAGAAAAACCCGAGGCCAATCCCTGACACAACAAGGAGGAATCATTCAAAAACAGAACGTTCATTCATAGTGTCTCCATTGATGGTTTGTTTGTTCAATCGCAAATTCTAAAGTTTTAATGAGGGTTGCCGAGTTAATATAGTATCGTTGAGCAGCCTGCTCCACGCTCATATTGAGTATGCTTTTGGCCCCTCAACCAGATGTCAAAATACCGAACTTTCGAAAAACTTTGGCTGTCTGTGGATACTTGCTCAGAATATCGGCAAGATTGGTGTTTAAATCTAGGTGAGCCATTTGTTCCAAAAACCCCCTTTATTTTTCACATCGTCTTTTTCCGATTGAAGTTGACAAATTTGAGTCTCCAGTTTCTCGAGTGAAGTGTCACGCTCCTCTTGTTTAACCAGCATGACTTGAAGAACTTGGGATAGACTTTGAGTTTCTTTTTCGAGATGGGACATGGCTTCCTTGACTGGTTCCAGTTCATCAAAAGGCAGGAGATCGGCTTCTTGTCTGACTTGAAGAGCATTTTCTGAGATAACTCCTATGATTTGATCAAACTTGGAGAGCATGTCTTGAACAGCAAGGCTGAGAAGAGAGTTTTCTTGTTCGAGATGGGCGACCGTTTTGATTAAAGATTGGAGTTCTTCGTTTTCTTTTACAGGCAAGGGCTGGAGGACCTTCTCCGTAGGTTTTTCAGATACTTGAGGAGTTTCAAGTACTACAAGGGATTCAGGTACTATAAGGGGATCGGGCACTTCTAGGGCCTCTGGTGCTTCAAGGCCTTCAGTAGTTTCAGATGCTTGGATTAGCTCGAGTACTTCAAAGGTAGTGGATGTTACGGAGATATCCTCTGAATCAGCAACTGGATTTTTTGTTACTACATCAAGGTTTGGGGTATTTGATTCAAGTGGGGTAATTTTTGAGGGGATGGCCTTGCAAATATTCTCCATGACAGAAGCAGCCGAAAGAGGGTCGCAATGGGAAGGTAGTTGCTCGGGATAGAAAGCAGGTACAGGGGGAGGAACGGGTTGAAAAGTCTGGGCGGGAACGGTTTTGTATGGAGTGGGCGAAGGGGTCTGCTGATGAATACTAAAGCCTAATTCGTGGTGAAACGCCGGTGCATGTCTCACCCTTTGATCCTCTAACCAGTAAGTTTGATGAAAATTCCTTCTGCCTTTATGCACCCATTGTACGAGCTGGCGGAAAGGGGTATGCGAAGAAACTAGTTTCCATCCACTTCCATCATTTTGCATAAGGTTCTCTTCTCCTGTATAGGCAAGAAGCCAAAGAATCCCGTTTATTTCTAAAGCCCCAATGTTTTTAATAGGAGTGTTGAAGGTTTTGATGGGGGCAGGTGATGGATGCCAAGCACTGGCTAGCTCATGGGCATCCATCTGTTGCGCAGAGCGCAGTTCATACTGCCCACTGGAAGTTTTTACGACCCAATAGAGATGATGACCGTTATCTGATGTCATGAGTGTGGTCATATCGATGACTTCACCTGAAATTCTTAGAGTTTCAGTGGGAGAGCCCCAGATATGGAATGTTCCGTTAAAACGGTTTGTAAAGAGCAGAGAATATCGACCTTGGAAGGTTATAGTTAAGAAGTGTAGGTTTCCTTGACTATCCAAGTTAACGTGATAAAGGGGTTCTCGAGGGTGAACTACTTCGCCCATATGCGTACTCTGCCAGGAGGTACCGTTCCAAACACGATGATGGATACGCCACAGTCCAGGTATGGATTGATGAGTCGATGCGTAAAAGATATGTATTATCTTACCTTGCGGAAACAGAAAAAGTCGGCGGTATCGAGTTCCACGCACGTCTAGTTTGGCGATTATCGTCGTCTGAGGTGTCCCCGTTCCAGAAATAAGAGTGTAACACAGATCTCCATTTGTTTTGAGTAAGACAAGATGAGTAGTTTTAGAATCAGTCATGATCCCATGGGCTAAAAGCAGAGGTTCTTGGATTCGATAGACGGGTTCCGGATTGTTTTCTCTGAATAGGGCACATCCCTGGGGATCGATTTGCAAATATGAAGAGTTATTCTCATAGGTCAGGATAAGAGAGGTTAAAATGGTTCGAGTTAGGAGGGCCAATACGATCACTTCCTTTCTGTCATCGTACCCATGTGATACAGTTCAGTGCAAAGAAAGGGCCGTGAGGACGGCCCTTTCTGCTTAGAAGGGCAACGATTTATGACATAAGAGGGGGTACAACTACATGATAAAGGGTTATCGACAAGTATCCTGCTGTGGTGGGAAGAAATCACTGGGGAATGGAGTGAGAGTTGTGTCAAAGAAATTAAGGCAAGGATTTTCTGGGATATCAGGGAATTCCTCGCAGAGTGGAGGTTCTGGGCAGAATCCGAAGGCCGGAATAAGAAGTTGAACTAAACCGGTCACTTTTGTGATTACGAAGCTGCCGATAGCGAGCTGAATCGTAGTTAACGTGAACAATGGGCTGGTTAATACTTCGGTTCTTGTTTCAACTCTCAGGTTAAAGTCGAATTCTGGCCGAGTTGGCGGGAAGTACATCACAATATCTTTGTTGATATCTGGCAGGTTCCCTGTGACTGTAAATAAGGTCCCAGTGGAATCTCGTAAGGTTAGCGAATAAGGGATCTGAATCGTGAACTGTACTCTCGAGAAATTGGGGCGAGCTGGGATGGGAGTGATGACGACACTACCAGGAACGATCACACCTGTAGAGAAAGTCATGCTGATAAAGGTGAACGGCGGTACGCCAGTGGGTAGGGTCACTATGAAGGCTGGGAAGCATTCCCTTTGTAAGCAGCTAGCGTAGACTTTTTCAACGATGATGCAGACAGATTCGGTAATTTCCTCGAGTTGATAGGGGTCTGTCAAATCGATGGGGTCACTGGGTGACAAAGCAGATCCGACTCTGCCCACTGTAACACCCCGTGGAGGGAAGGAAGTCGGTAGCGCGGCTGCGATGGTATTGGTGAGTGTATTTATGATGCTTATAGAGCTATCTCCTTCGTTGGCAACCCATAACTGTGTGCCATCCCCGGTCACATCTAAGCCTAGAGGGTTAATTCCAACAGGAATTGTGGTTATCACGTTAAGTCCGGTAGTCGAGATTACGCTGACGCTGTTAGAACCGAAGTTGCTCACATACATAAAGACTGGATTCACTGGGTTTGCTGCAATTTTTTGTGGATTTGAGCCGACTGGGATTAGGCTCAAGAGTGCATTTGTGGCGATATTTATGACACTGACGTTATTACTGCCGCTGTTGACAACAAAGAGTTTTGTATTGTCCAAGCTAACGGCTAGTCCGTTGGGTGAAGTACCGACTGGGATCGTAGTGACAACGGTATTGGTGACTGGATTGATCACAGAGACTGAATTGCTACCTCCATTGCTTACGTAGATACGGCTGCCATCACGGGCAATTGTAACATCGATAGGTCCTGTACCAACAGTAATGGTACTTACTACGGTATGGGTTGGAATGCTAATGACTGAAACGGTTCCACTTCCAGAGTTTGTCACATAAGCTGTAGTACTAGTTGGATCAATTGCTACTGAAGTAGGTGCTAGACCAACAGGGATCGTAGCTAAGACAAGATTTCCAGCTGTGCAGATGACGGAGACAGTGTTACTACCAAAATTAGGAACTAAGACCTTTGTACCATCCGGCGTGCGTTTCGGGAAAGCGGGTGCGATCCCCACGGGAATGGTAGCGACTAGCACATCGCTGTATACATTATATATGGCGACTGCATTGTCGAGTGTTACCCAAGCATGGGTTTCAAATAGCATGTGTGTATTCCCCCCTTTTTTGATTCGATAAATGGTAAGAACTAAGGACTTTCAACGTATACTATTCGCTCGAAGTATAGGGTGTTACACGCTATTTTTAATTTCTATACTCTATGAAATTATTTGCTGCAGCATCCTGCCTGCCCGTTCGCTCCAGTCGTTTGCAAGAGCATAAGCCATTCTTTCTGCTCTGTTGGTATCATCACATGCTAAGAGATGACGTAAACGGAGAGAGAATAGGTAGGGGTTACACTCAAGATTGATGTTTGGAATGGTCAGGAGCTCAGGGAGTGGAGTCCCTAGAACACGGATTCCAGCCGCATAGTATTCATAGAGTTTGATGGGGTTGCACCCTTTCGTCATTTCAGTTTGAAGGAAGGGAATGAGTCCAACATCGAAGTGATGGAGATAGGCTGGGAGTTGGTGATATGATTTTAAACCCAAATAAAAAACGTTTTTATATTTAATAGGAAACTTATTAAGTTGAAAAAGGGCACCAAGAAAAACAAAGTTAAATTCTGGGTTCTCTTGGACAACAAATTTAAGCAATTCCCAATCCACCCAGGGGGCTATTGCGCCACTATAACCTATGATGGGTTTGCCAGAGGGAAGATCAATCGGGCGATCTTTCGGGTGAGAAGAAAAATGGACAAAATCAACACCGTTTGGTACAAGATGAACACGAGGATGCCTATGGACAAAATAGTCATAAATACTACCACTACTACAAAAAATCAGGTGTGCTTTCTCTAAGATAGCAGGATAATAGGGTGCCCAACTAGCAAATTCCTCTTTTGGTTCGTCCACTGCATCGTAGATAACAAGATTAGGGTTATAGTTTTGAATACTATTAATATGAGAGGGAACCGTCAACCAAAGGATGCGTGGTCGTGAATGGGGAACAGTTAAAGCAGAAGCTCCTTGGCAGAGGAGAAGGGATGTTGACAAGCTTCTGATTGTCGGTTTCGGAAAGTTACCGAGATCCTCGTAAAGAACCGTCTGACCAGATGCAGAAAAATGACCTAGCAGCTGTTGTGGGCGCTGAAACATCCAACTCCAAGGGATTGAGGGAGGGTAGATAATCGTAGACATTTGTAACCTCCTCGTTGTCCGTTTACCGAAAATATCGTACATATTATTAGGATATGTCGAAAAGTATTAAGGGGGAATGGAGAGGGCTAGTACCATTTGCTCAATGAGATCATATTATACAAAAAAGAGAGTTGTTTTGTATAAGAGGAGGGTGGAATATGGAAGAGGGGGAGGCTCGAACAATTAAGGAAGATATTGCAGAAATCAAGGAGGCTGTCAAGGATGTATCAGCAGTCGTGAACGATATGCGAGTGCTGCTAGCCGGTAACTATATTACTAAAAAGGAATTTGAGGAATTTAAAAAAGGATTCGAAACCGACCGTCGTTGGTGGTCAGGTTTTGTTATTGCTTTGGCAGGAGCATTCGCGGCAATCGTGAATGTCCTCTGGAAGCATTAAAATGGTATGGGAGCTGAATAATAGGAAAGCAAAAGAAGTCTGTCGTGTAGCTACGGGCAGCCTTCTTTTGCTATTCAAAAAGTTAAAGGGGTTTGAAAATAAGGACTCTAACATGTTTGAAGGCTTGTGCATAGAGTATTACAGAAGTCAACCTTGGAAACTGTTGATACGTAAGTTCATGGGGGTGATTCTCTGAAGATCTTATCATTAACCAATGAATTTGAAGAAGAAAGCTTTGGTGGTGCGGGAACAGCGGTAACAGGAATCGTGCATATGCTTGATCGTGTGGGTGTACAACAAACCGTGATAGTACCACGTAGTGATTGGACTGTGCCGGGCTGGGTTTTACGAGGGCAACAGATTAAAGTCCTAGGGTTACCGCGTAACAGCCATTACTTTGGTTTTTTAGGAATGATCAAGGTGGATGTCGTGTGTCAGGAATTTCCTGAGCTTAGTCAGGCGTGGGATATAATTCATAGCCATGCCATTAATTTTACACCCTTGGCGTATACCCTGTCCCAAGGAGTTATACCAATCTTCTATTCAGTTTATTCTTTTTTGCGCAAAGAGTTAGGAGACCGATCAGAGCCCGATTTACAAGCACAATTTAAGATACAGGAAGAGCTTCTCATGCGTTCTCAACGCATTCACCTCATAAGTCAGAGCGAAAGAAAGTATTTGGCAAGTCGTTTCCCGGAATACCTTCCTAAAACGGAGGTCTTACCTCTCGGTATCACCATACCTTCGGAACGCTGGCAACAAGGGAACACGAATGGGTTTCTGTATGTCGGAAGATTGCTGGATTATAAAGGGATTGAAGATCTGATCAAGGCCATGTCAATCATGCAACAAAGTGGTCGGCAAATTCATTTAAATATTGTCGGTAAGGGAACAGACTCCTATGAGGGGTTCTTGAAGCAGCTTGCTCGGTCAC
>LADV01000303.1 GCA_000961805.1 Peptococcaceae bacterium BRH_c23
TCAAGAGTTGTCGTATGAGAAATTGAACTTGAATGCTATACGGTCTAAATTTTGCGCTAGCCATTTATTGATAAGGGGGGTGCATCCTTGTTGCGGTTTTTTAGGGTATTAGACAGATGTTTAGATTTTTTTGCCGAATGTGTGACCATACTCATGTGCGGCACAATATTATTTGGTGTTGCATCGCGGTATATTTTTAGGTTTTCTACCTACGGTCTTGATGAAATAGTACGGTTTTCTTTGATTTGGATGACATTTTTGGGTGCTGTTCTTGCGACGCGTGACCGAAAAGAGATAGCTATTGATGTTTTGAGTAGCCACCTTCCATTAATAGGGAAACGAATAGTAAAGGGAATCAGCGATCTTTTAACCTTGTTTCTTTTAGTTTTTTTAGCAGGTTATGGCTGGAAGATGACCGTTTTTCAGCATACAATTTTAACTTCAGACTTACAGCTGCCGGGCAGTGTGATGTATATTGTTGTCCCTGGAAGTGCCATATTAATGGGTTTATACTTGTTTGTGCGAAGAATTAGGGAAAGAGCACCCAAAGAAGTTTAGGAGGGGACATAGGTGGCGATAGTTATTATTATTCTCCTGCTCGGGCTGATCGTAATAGAAGTTCCCATAGGTATTTCGATGGGACTGTCTGCTGTTTTATATTTTCTACTTTCTGGATTACCCATGGAAGTTATAATCCAAAAAGCGGTGGGTGGAGTCAATAGCTTTGAATTGACTGCAATACCCATGTTTATGCTTGCTGGAGAGCTAATGAGTTCAGGAGGTGTGAGCCGGCGTTTAGTTAAGTTTACCACCAGCCTAGTAGGCCATTTCAAGGGTGGCTTTGGAAATGCCACTGTACTCACATGTATGATTTTTGGAGGAGCTACAGGCTCAACTATGGCTGAAATCGCTGCAGTTGGTCCATTAACCATTCCAGGTATGGTTAAACAAGGCTACAAGAGGGAATTTGCAGCGGCAATTGTAGGGGTTGCTTCAGAACTTGGGCCGATTATCCCGCCCAGTATTCAGTTTATTATTGTAGCGTCCTTGGCTCAACTGTCGGTGGGAAAGCTGCTATTATCAGGACTCATTCCAGGCATTCTGATCGGACTTCTGTTGATGGTAGTTGTTTATATCATATCGAGAATCAAAGGTTATCCTACAGAAAGGATGCCGAGAGCATCTCTCAAAACGGTTATAAAGGATACAAAAGAGAGTTTTTTCGCCATATTAATGCCGGTCGTTTTAATCGGCGGCATGGTGTCTGGTATTTTTACTCCTACTGAATCTGCAGGAATAGGAGTTTTATATGCATTGATAGTCAGTACTCTAATATATAAAGAGTTATCACTAAAAGACATCTATCAAGCCTGTGTCAAGACAGTAGTATCGGCAGGTACGATCATGTTCATTATTGCGATGGCTAATCTCTATGCTTACATGTTGACAAGAGAGCAGATTGGTCAGTCGGTAGCTCAGGCAATTGGCAGTATAGGAGCTTCGCCGAGTATAACTCTTCTTTTGGTAGTTGTATGTATGATTCCAGTTGGAATGGTATTATCTTCGACGCCTGCCTTAATGCTTTTAGTGCCTATTTTGGTTCCCTTTTCCAAGACCCTGAATATGGATCCGATAATGTTCTTTGCTGTCGTGACTATGTCTTCTCTTATCGGTTCATTGACTCCGCCAGTTGCATTATCACTATATTTGACCAGCCAAATTGCAGAAACAAAACCCGAAAAGACTTTCATCCAGATGATTCCACTTATTTCGGTGATATATGTTGTCCTTGTCGCGTGTAGTTTTATACCTAGCATGACTACTTGGATACCTAATATGGTTTATAAATAAACCATAAAAATTAAACCCCAAAAAATTTATGAAAGGAATGATTATTGAGAAAATTAAAAAAGACGGGCTGTCAATTGTACTTTAAGAAAATCAAAAATAAAGGGAGGAAACCAAATGAAAAAATTATTTGTTATTTTGCTCAGCTTTTCTTTACTTGTATTAACAGGTTGTAGCAGCTCCGCTGATAATAAAAGCAACACCAGTGGAACTTCAAGTGCTTCGGACGGGAAGGTATATACTTTAAAACTAGGTAATAATAATAGCTCCCAAAGTATAACTAATGCTGCCTTCTTAAATTATGCTAAAGCGGTGGAGAAACAAACCAATGGGAGGCTGAAAATTGACGTATATCCTGGTAATCAATTGGGAACTAACGAAGAAATGGTCCAAGAGGTATCTTTAGGGTCATTGGACATGGTTTCAGTGGGAGTATCCTTGATTGGCAGTGTAGGCATTGATGAAGCAAACGTCATGAAAGTACCGTTTTTATTCGATAATGTCGGTCAAGTTAAAAAATTTATTAATGAACAAGACGGGAAAATTATTTACGATAAAGCAGCATCCAAAAACATTAAATTATTGACAACTTCTATAGAGAGGATGCCTCGTGAGATGATGTCAAAAACACCTATTTTAACACCGGAGGATTTAAAGGGTAAATTGGTTAGAGGCGGTGATGCGGCAACGAATCAGGCACTAAAAGTACTCAAGGCGGTACCAACATCAGTCGCTTTAAAAGAAGCATATACAGCTTTTCAACAAGGTGTCGTAGATGTGGTTGAGCTACCCATGGATTACCTTTATGATTTATCTCTTTATGAAGTCGGCAAAAACGTTGCCTTGACAAACCATATTTATGATGTTCAACTTTTAGCTATGTCGTCAAAGAGTTTAGCCAATTTGCCACAGGATTTGCAAAAAGCTCTTACAGATAACATTGCTAGTTTAGTTGAGGAAAATAACTCAAAAATGAAGTCTTCATATGATGATTATGTCAATAAACTTAAAGATAAAGGTGTTAAGTTCAACGAGATAGACCGAAGTAAATTTAAGGCAATAGTTATGCAAGCTTATCCGGAATTAGAAAAACAATGGCCTTCGATCAAGCCAATATTGGAAAAACTATTAAAAAAATAAGGACATTGGATAGAAATATGGGGCACTTTAACTTAAATTGCTAGAAACATGAACTAACCACAATACGTAACCTGACTGGTTAGCCCGTTCGGAGGGTGTCAGGGCAGTCACTATCTCAGGTGGTGAAGCCTTGACACCCTGTTCCAATTCAGAGTTTAATTTAGAACCATTTTGTCGCGTTGTGTTCCTAAAATATCCACTTTTATAAGGAGTGTTTGTATGTTGCTCATTGGTGAATTAATTAATACGAGCCGCAAGGCGATTCTGGCGGCTATGGAAGCTCAGGACAGCACATATATTGCTGACATTGTCAAAAAGCAGGACGAAGCAGATGCCGATTATATTGATGTCAATTGTGGCAGCATCATCGGCAAAGAAGTAGAGAGTATGGAATGGCTCATTAATGTTGTTCAAAGTGTAACAAGAAAGCCACTTTGTATTGACAGCCCAAATCCCAATGCTATAAAAGCTGGTTTGGCTTTAGTGAAAAACGGACAACCCATGATTAATTCGATTTCGGCAGAAAGTGAACGATTTGCAGCAGTTCTACCTAGTGTACTTTCACCACCAAGTTAATCGCCATGCGTGACGCACTAAAAAAAGGAGCAGGTTTAACCTGCTCCTCAGATCTAATGATGTTATAGTGGCAATTCATGAATTGCCCTTACGGGCCTTAGTTCCACTTTTGATCAGCTAGACGTTTGTAAGAATCATAGCGGACCTTGGCATATTTTTCAGCACCTTCATAGAGTTCTTCTGCACTTTCAGGGAAAATATTCAGCAAGGAAGAGTAACGAACTTCGCCCATGATGAATTCACGGAATGACATAGTTGGCTCTTTAGAATCTAGGCTAAATGGATTCTTGCCTTCCTCGATCAGATCTGGGTTAAAGTGATAGAGATGCCAGTAACCGGAATCAACTGCTTTCTTCGACTCTTGTAAACTCATGGTCATACCTGCCTCCAGGCCATGGCTGATACAGGGCGAGTAAGCAATAATCAACGAAGGTCCTTTATAAGCTTCGGCTTCCTTAATCACCTTAATCGTTTGAGCCATGTTAGCACCCAAAGCAATTTGCGCGACATAAACATATCCATAACTCATAGCCATCATGCCTAGGTCTTTCTTCCGAATCTTCTTACCCGCTGCAGCGAATTTGGCTACAGCTGCTCTAGGAGTCGACTTGGAAGACTGTCCTCCAGTATTGGAGTAAACCTCGGTATCCATGACAAAAATATTCACATCGTCACCGGAAGCTAAGACGTGGTCTAATCCGCCAAATCCGATATCATAAGCCCAACCGTCTCCACCGAGGATCCACTGAGACTTTTTAATCAGATTATCTTTTAAAGCAATAATTTCTGCGAGGACTTTGTTATCCCCGACGTATCCTTTAAGTCCAGCAAGGACCTTAGCTGTCGCTGCTTTAGAAGCGTCAGCATCATCCCAACCCGTAAGCCACTCTTGGAAAGCTTCCTTCAGCTCAGCACTAATCTCCATCTCCAACGCTTGATTCAGCAAATCAACGAGTTTTTCACGGAGTTGATGAACTCCCAAGTACATTCCATAGCCGAACTCTGCGGTGTCTTCAAATAAGGAATTAGCCCAACTCGGTCCTTTACCTTCTTGGTTAGTGGTATAGGGAACTGCTGGAGCACTGCCTCCCCAGATAGAGCTACAGCCAGTCGCATTGGCAATCATCATACGGTCGCCATAAAGTTGAGTGATCAGTTTGATATAAGGTGTTTCACCGCACCCTGGGCAGGCACCGTTGAACTCTAGTAACGGTTGAGAAAACTGGCTACCTTTAACTGTATTCACGTCAAAAAGTTTGCTCTTGTTTGTGAGGGTCATCGCAAACTCCCAGTTCACGGCTTGTTGTTCCATTTGTTCCGCTGCTGGTTTCATGATCAGAGCTTTACCTTTAGCTGGACAAACTTCAGCACAGTTCCCACATCCAGTGCAATCTAACGTACTCACCTGAACACGGAATTGCAGACCTTCAGCCCCTTTACCGGCCGCTCTCTTGGTTGCGAAAGTTTCCAGAATGTTTTTCTCCTTTTTGTTTAGCTTCTCATCTACCAGCTTTTCCCGAAGTTTCTTGATCTTGAAGTGAGCATTAGCATAATAATTTTCTAATTTCTCGGCCTCGTTCATTAAGAACGGGCGAATCGCCGCGTGTGCGGCCGCTTCGTTGCCATCCATAGTTTTCACTTTAGCCATTATTCGCATCCTCCCAGTATGTGATGTAAGAAATCTAACTTCAAGGCTTTTTGGAGGGTGTACCCTCCTTGCTATCCCCTAAGTCCAAAAAATAATAATACTACTATGTGAAAGTTTTTAATAGTCTGAAAGATAACTACAAAAAAATATAATTCTACCTATAATTAAAATGTCGCCGTTTGTTAAGGAACTATTTCACATATGGTCCAAATGGTTTCCCTTTAGACTGAAGTATACCCCTTAATTGTTTCATTCGTCTATAATTTATAGTCATGTATCTTGAATACAATTCCTCAAGACCTAAACAGTACCCAATTAACACCTATTAGATCCCCACTAATTTGGAGCACAGTTAAGGCTAAAACGCCGGGAAACCCAAAAGACCAACCATTATGCAAATGAAACCATTAAAGAATTTACTTAAGGACTATTGACGAGTATGAATTCGCATTGTATACTTACTGAATTAATAGTGAGTAGTTATGAGAAGCATAATGAACACAATACTCCTATGAGAGTTGAAATACAATGTCATAATTGCGGAATTACACTTTTAGCGAACTCTTCATTCTGTAGTGAGTTCGAAATAGGCTAAATAGTTTAATAATCGTCATGTACTTATAGCTTTACTTTATTTGAAAAGTAATTTATTAAGGAGGATAGAAATGGATACTCCAAAATATACAAAAGGTCAAATCGAGGCACAAATAAGTGAAGCTGTAAGTAAGTTTGAGAAGGAGTATATGGGGCGTGGTCCTAAGGACATCAAAACAAAGATAATCCAAAACCACATATTGATAATTATTGATGGGTTTTTGAGTCAGTCTGAACAAAGGCTTGCTGAAAACAACCAAGGTATAAAACTAATTAAAGATATGAGGACGGCTTTGTTTGAAAATGCTAGAAATCACTTGGAAGAACTAATAAATGATATAGTTAATATTAAAGTTGTCAGTATGCACTCTGACGTAAGCACAAAGACTGGGGAAAAAGTAATTGTTCTAACAGTTGGTTGTGATATTGAGGAAAGAATATAATCCAAAATAATATTTTGGTTGACCAAGCGAAGGGTATGAAATACTTGTTGCAGTGTAGGCCAATATTTATAAACTTGATTAATCAAGTTTATAAATATTGGCCTTTTTTTATTAAGTTTAATGTGAAAGGAAGTGGCAATATGAATAGAAACAAAGAACCAAAGGTGGCAGTAATAATGGGAAGTGACTCTGATTTCCCAGTTTTAAAAGGGTGTGTCAAGCTCCTAGGAGAATTTGGAATAAAGACAGAGGTTTCAGTAATATCTGCTCATAGAACACCAGAAAGTGCTAGTGAGTTTGCTAAAGCTGCTGAGAAAAATGGCTTTAGTGTCATAATTGCAGCAGCAGGCAAAGCTGCACATTTGGCGGGAGTTATTGCGGCATATTCAACCCTACCTGTTATAGGAATACCTATAAAGTCTTCTACACTTGATGGCTTGGATTCACTACTATCTATTGTACAGATGCCATCAGGTATACCTGTTGCTACCGTTGCAATAGATGGGGCAGAAAATGCGGCTATTCTAGCAGCGCAAATAATTGCTTTATGGCACGATGAAATTAGGGATAAAATCAAAGATTACAAATCCCAGTTGGCAAAAAAGGTTGAAGAAAAAGACAGGGCATTGAAAGAAAAAATAGCAGAAGAGGTGTTAAGAAAATGATGAATAATGATATGAATTTAGGCATTCCGCTTTTAATTAAAGGTAAGGTTAGAGATGTATATGATCTGGATGACAAGCTTCTGATCGTCGTATCTGATAGAATATCAGCATTTGATGTGGTATTTCCTAATCAAATTCCGAATAAGGGAAGGGTGCTAAATAAAATTTCAGAGTTTTGGTTCAACTATACCAAGGATATTGTGGATAACCACATGATAAGTACGGATATTGATGAATATCCAAAATCACTTTTAGAATACAAGGAATATTTGAAGGACAGATCAATGCTGGTAAAGAAGGTAGAAATGATCAAAGCGGAATGCATAGTAAGAGGTTATCTTACAGGTTCAGCTTTGAAAGAGTATGAGAAGAACAAGAGTATTTGTGGAATTAAACTTCCAGAAAGTCTTAAGGAGAGTTCCAAGTTAATTGAACCAATCTTTACGCCGACAACAAAAGCCCATCAGGGTCATGACGAGAATATTACTACAAATGAATTGGAAAATCTGATCGGCAAGGAATTAACGCAGAAAATTATGGAGGTTAGTATAACACTCTATGTCAGAGCGAGCAAGCATGCAGAAAGCAAAGGTCTAATACTTGCAGACTCGAAATTTGAATTTGGTATTCTAGATGGGACTCTTATACTTGCAGATGAGCTTTTCACGCCTGATTCATCGAGATTTTGGGCTTTAGATGAATATGAGATTGGAAAGTCTCAGAAGAGCTTTGATAAGCAGTCTGTACGTGACTATCTGGAAAGAATAGGTTGGAATAAAACACCTCCTGCACCAAATCTCCCTAATGATGTTATAAAGCAAACTGAACAAAAGTATTTGGAAGCATATGAGAAAATTACAGGGCTTAAACTAGTGTGATTTTTATGAAGGGGTATTTTAATAGACAAATGCGTTTAAGACAGAATATCTTGATCTAGTCCCTATGAGGATGTGCAATAAATATTTAATAGGAGTGATAACATGCAAATTATAAAGATAACGAATGATAAACAAATTCCTTCTATTTATACGAAGACACCTATTAGTGAGCTTATATCATACCAAAATTTAAATGCAGAACTTAAAGGATATAATTCTGCTGAACTTTTTATTGGGATGTGCATGGATAATAGAAAGCAATTGCGTATACCTGAAAATTTTGCTTATATAATAAGAACTGGCGGAGCGAACTTGAGATATAGTGAATTTAAGGTATCTTACGCCATTGCAATTGGTGGAGTGAAATATATTGCATTAATTGCTCATGATAATTGTGGTATGGTGAACCTGATTTCAAAAAAGGCGAATTTTATTGATGGATTGTGTAGAAATGCGAATTGGGATAGAAAAAGGGCAGAAGAACATTTCATGAACTATGCTCCCATGTTTGAAATTGATAATGAAGTGGAATTTGTTGTGAATGAGTCTAAAAGACTTTCTGAGAAATATCTGGGAGTGCAAGTTGTTCCACTTCTATATACAATTGAAGATAATATGTTGAGTATAATTTTGGAGTAGAATGACGAGAATCACAGGGCCGCCATTTGAATGCAAGTGAGGATGAAAAGCTCTTAGAACATGGACCATGATTCATTCGCGATAGTTTCTAAGACGATCCAAAGTCGCGATGAAGCGGATGAGGATAGTTATAGTGGCTCGGATGTAAAGACAAAAAAATCAAAAAGATAATGTACCAGATATTGCATATTAGTAGTCTACTTTTCTATTGTAGAACGATGCGATAAGGAAACTCTAATGCAGCGTCATTACAGTAAGGATTGTATCAGAAAGAAAAAGGAATACATGGTTAAACAGAGTAATTATGTGCTTGTGGTATGGAACGGCAAATTCGGCGGCTCGGGGAAACTCCTTTCTATTGCTCGCACCCTAGGAAAGATTGTGATTCTGATTGACGCCAATACCTATGAAGTGCGACTGATTTGAAAAAACTAGCGGCACAGCCCAATGAACCCTATTAGCCCATAACTGGGGTGTTATGAATGACGAACCGACAGTCATCAGGGATGTTATACATTCCGGGAAAATTTCCAGGGAGAAGGGATACTGATTCTGGACTCTTTGGAGGGGGCCTCTCTGGCGGATGTTTCTCTGCAGGAGGATGCTGTCCCAGACTGAATAAAGCTGCCGCAACATCATAAACATCCTGTTCGGAGGCGTCAGCCTTCAGGTCATTTAGGCTTTTCTGCTTGAGGATAGAGAAACTCTCAAACAGGATGCTCAAGAGGGGATAGATATCGAACAAATCAAAAAACTCCTGAATTATGCCAGCAAGCAGTTACCGATGTGGAACTGCAGCAGATCCTCGGGGAGCCGCGCAAGGAGCTCTCCTTTTCCGTGTGGGGCAGGGAGAAGTAATCGCTTGAAGGAGAAATTGCCTGTGTGTTGAATATAGTAATTAAAGATTTAACCATAATAAATGGCTTTGACCGAAGGCGAATACACAGCGTTCCGA
>LADV01000302.1 GCA_000961805.1 Peptococcaceae bacterium BRH_c23
AACGTATCAGAAAGTATAAGTTTAGGGTCCCCCCTTTACTTGCGAATTTGGTATTATAGAAGTATGAAAGAGAACATTTTAAGAGAAATATTTTTCGATAAACATAAGCATTGGGAAACGTTCTCAGAAAAGCATAAAGAACGTTTACGAGCCATCGTTATAAAAGAGGTGGAGAAATTTCACAGATGCGGGGATCCAAAAAATGGTTTCAAGCTTCTGGTATGTGAAGGTTGCCATGATGTAAGGATCGTGCCGTATCGCTGTAAAGGACGGTTTTGCACAACTTGTTCGAGTGGCGAGACCGAGGAATGGAGCCGAATGATCGTGGAAGAGGTCGTACAAGTCAATCATCGTCATGTCATATTTACCATAGACGAAGGACTAAGAGTCATCTTCCAAATGCATCGAGAACTCCTAAAAGATCTCATGGATGAATCCGTAAAGATTGTTCAAGACTGGTTTAAGAAGAAACATAAAGTGACACCCGGCATAATAGCTGGTTTACATACCTTTGGAGCACGAATGAATTTCAATCCACATGTTCATTTGCTAGTAACTATGGGAGGGATGAAAAAACAAGGAGAATGGAAAGTCTACGACTATATACCGTTTCCCATGTTGCGAAAACAATGGCAGACAGTTGTCTTGAAATTAATACGTCGTTCACTAGACGAAAGTGAGAAGAAGAAGGTTCAACACCTATTGCAAAAGGCCTTTAGCGCTAATGGAGAAGGGTTTTATGTTCATGCACCGAAACAGAAGGGGAATGTTAAGGTACAAATAGGATACATAGGTCGGTATATACGCCGACCAGCCATAGCGTTGCATCGAATTGAGGATTATGATGGTCAGTATGTAACCTTTCGATATCATGATAAAAAGGACGGCCAAGAAAAACTGGAAACCATAACGGTGGAAGAATTTATTAAAAGATTAATCGTTCATATACCCGATGAACAGTTCAAAACGATCAGATATTACGGGATTTATTCACGACGAATTAAAGCAATTAGCAAGAAACTAATTTCTAATTGGCAAAAAGAAGTTAGGAAATGGATCGTCAACATTAAGAAGGTCGTCAAACGTAGAAACTGGCAGCAGCGGATCAAGGAACAAACGGGTAAAGACCCGATGATATGTCCACATTGTGAGAATTGCTATGAATACAGGGGAGAAGTGTGTCTGAAAGACGGCCAATTGGAGATCAAATATGCCAGTGATGATACAGCAAAAAGCTACATGGAAAGGATGATTTACAATTTCACCGGTATCGAAGTCGCGAAACCCCAAAAAGAAGAAGAAAAGAGACCAAAGCTCAAACTTCAGGAGGATAGAGGAAAAGCAGGGTGTGATCAGTTATATATGTTTGGAGTGTCGTGAAAATGAGGAGATACCCTTAGACGTCGTTAGAACAATGGATGCGATGGATGATGGGGATTCCATGGTACCTCCACAGTTTAGTTGTGAGAAATGTGGTGGCACCATGTATCCGGAGTATTATAAGGGTCTTCATGGGAATGAGTATAAAATTACAGATGTCCTAGATGAATAAAAGGACCGAGGCGCAGCCGAGGTTTTTCTTATTATACCTGCTGATGAACTCAAACGAGATGATACTCACGAAAACGGAAATAACTATCGTCTGAGGAGTTACAGAGAACATTGGTTTTGGGGGAGACCTAGTCTTCGGTTTATCCTTCATTAAAATAAACGACAGCAAAGTCGTTTTGCATGCAGCGTGGCCTAATGTAGCGTCACTACCCTGGGAAGTGAGCGATCTTGTTAATAAAGCTGAGGAAAGTGCCCGTTCGCAGAGCATTTAATATCGGATTAGTATTCGGGAAGCATAAGGAGATGTTTAGGCTTTGGTACTAGCAATACAGACTGCTACCATTTTGGTCAGTCAAGATTGGTGTAAGAAATGTGGAATATGTATAGCATTTTGCCCTAAAAAAGTTCTGGAAAGCGACGAATTTGGGAAGGTTGTGGTGGCTAAGCCAGAGCAGTGCATAGCCTGTAAGATTTGTGAACGGCTTTGCCCAGACTTCGCCATTAATATCGAGGTGACTAACGATGAGTAAAGCCAGATTAATGCAAGGGAATGAAGCAGTAGCCGAAGGGGCTTTGGCGGCCGGAGTTCTTTTTTATGCAGGTTATCCAATCACACCTTCTACAGAAATAGCCGAAATAATGGCCGAGAGATTGCCATTGATCGGGGGTACTTTTATCCAAATGGAAGACGAAATAGGAAGCATGGCAGCGATCATTGGGGCTTCCTTAACAGGGCTAAAAACCCTGACCGCAACGAGTGGGCCAGGATTCTCACTCAAACAGGAGAACCTAGGCTATGCCATTGCGACAGAAGTTCCTTGTGTTGTGGTCAACGTCCAAAGAGGGGGTACCAGTACCGGATTACCGACGTCCCCAGCCCAAGCGGACGTTATGCAAGCGAGGTGGGGCACTCATGGCGACCATCCGATCATTGCCTTAACGCCCTCCTCCGTGCAAGAGTGTTATGAACTTGCCGTAACAGCCTTTAATTTTGCCGAGGAGTTTCGGATTCCCGTCATTTTACTCATGGATGAAGTGATCGGGCATTTGCGTGAAAAGGTCATCTTACCTCAAGAATTAACCATCGTCGATAGAAAAAGGCCAGCCGTACCTCCGAGTGAATGTATTCCTTATGAAAACAATGCGAGCATGATCCCGGCCATGGCGAACTTTGGCGACGGTTACCGTTACCATGTCACAGGGTTAACGCATAATGAAAAGGGCTTGCCCATCGGGAACCCGGAAGTAACAAAAAAGTTCATGGAGCGTTTAAACCAGAAGCTAAATCCTTATTTAGAGCGGATCCAATTAGTCGAAGAGGTCCAGCTTGACGATGCCGAACTGATCGTCGTCGCTTACGGCTGTACCGCCCGTTCTGCCTTGGAGGCGGTTCGTATTGCCCGAAGCCTTGGCCTAAAGGTTGGACTCTTTCGCCCCATCACGATTTGGCCCTTTCCGCAAAAACAGCTGGAGACCTATTCTAACCGGAAGTACTTAGTTGTGGAGATGAACTGCGGTCAATTAGTCGGCGAAATCGAACGAATCTTTGGTTATAAAGCAGTCGAACGCCTAAACCGCATTGACGGAGAATTAATCACTCCCCAAGAAGTTTTGGGCAGGATTCGGGAGGTTTTACAAAATGTTTAGTGATATTGCTCAATATTTCCGGACCGAGACCTTACCGCATATCTGGTGCCCGGGTTGCGGCATAGGAACCATCATGGCCGCCATCGTCCGGTCCATCAAAACCTTGCAGCTTGACCAAAATAAGGTGATTTTTGTGTCTGGGATTGGTTGTTCCTCGCGCATGCCAGGCTATCTAGACTTTATTACCATCCACACGACCCATGGGAGAGCATTGCCCTTCGCTACGGGAATTAAAGCGGCTCGACCAGAGTTAGATGTCTTCGTGATCATGGGAGATGGAGATTCCACGGCCATTGGGGGTAATCATTTAATTCATGCCGCCAGGCGCAATATTGATCTAACCGCCATAGTCATAAATAACAGCATTTACGGGATGACGGGTGGTCAGACTTCCCCTTTAACCCCTCACGCCAAACGGGGAACGACCTCTCCCTTTGGCAACCTGGAGAGACCCTTTCAAATTCTGGAGTTGGCTAAAGCAGCGGGTGCTACTTTTGGGGCAAGAGCCACGGCTTATCATAATCAACTCCTGACGAAATTAGTCATGGATGCCTATAACAATCCGGGTTTTTCCCTCGTGGAAGCCATTTCCCAGTGTCCTGTTTCTTACGGACGAAGAAATAAATTTAAAACTCCAGCCGATATGCTGATCTGGCAAAAGGAGCATGCCTTCAAAGCAGGTAAGCAGCCTGTAAGCGAGGAAGATTTTCAAATTGGCGAGATTTTTAAGCGACAGGCACCAGAGTTTACGCAAGAATATGAGAAACTAAGACAGAAGTTAAGGGAGGGCAATCTCTGATGGCTAAACAAGAATTTCTGTTAACCGGAACGGGCGGACAAGGCCTGATTTTAGCGGCGATCATGTTGGCTGAGGCAGGAATTAATGCCGACCAAAATGTCGCGCAGAGTCAAAGCTATGGTCCGGAGGCCAGGGGCGGTGCCAGTCGGGCGGAAGTCATCATCGGCAACGAAGCGATTTATTACCCGAAAGTCGAAAACCCTGATTTTGTCTTAACCCTCAGTCAAGAAGCTTATAAAAAGTATGGCTTACATCTTAATGAAGAGGCCATCCTGATTGTGGATAATTCTCAAGTGACAGAAGTTAAGCCACGAAGTATCAATTTTTATTCTTTGCCGATCACAAAAGCTGCTCGCACTCAATTTGGTTCTGAACAAAGCGCTAATGTCGTGGCTTTGGGAGTCGTGGCTTCATTAAGTGGACAAATTCCTTTAGAGCATGTATTGCAGGCAGTTGAGCATCGGGCACCCAGAGGGACAGCGGAACTCAACATCAAAGCTCTGGAATTAGGGTGGCAGATGGGAATGGAAGCTGGGAAGGTGATGAGCAGTGGCGGAATTAAAGTTAATGAAATGGGACTGGACTAAGCATGATTTAAACAGCTTAAAGGAAAGCCTGGCCGCCGTTTTATTAGAGGAATGGGGTGGGCCTAGAAGTCCTCTTGCTCTTAAATATATCAATGAAACGATTATTCCAGATCTCGTCAATTGTTTTTGCAACAATGCGGACTTACTGACCAATTCCACCTTTGCCGAGATAATTCAATGGAAATTAAAAAACCAGTTTGCAAACCCTTCCGCTGTGGTTGTGGATTTAGCCCAAGACTTACTAATACCAGCGCAAAAGATTCTCAACCGTCCGCAAATTATGGATCCTAAGGAACCCTGGCGCCGAATTTTCCGCCTCTGGATCGGGGACGAATCCCTGCCCAATATCGCCGAAAGGACTGGCTATCCTTTAGATTATCTTGATCTATTGGTATTAAGATTAAAAAAAGTCAAAGCGTTTACGGCGAATACCAGGGCAAGCCTCTTAGAATGCCAACAAAACTCCGAGTTGAGGGAATTTGGCTTCGCACAGCTAAGTTTCTTCTACCAATTCCACACTGCTGTTGCTGGAGAACCTTTATATAAGGAACACCTAAAATTGGAACAGATAATTTGGGATCTGGGAATGCCTTTGCAAGTCCAAGATTTAGTCACTTTGCTTGAAATTATTCATACTCATGAAGGCCAGTTGGATGAAGACTCGTTAATTTCAGCCATGGGCGAAGCTGCCGGAATATGGGGATACGGAATGGGGGCCTCTGGTGGAGACCAACGAGGTAATCTATTTTCGTGCGTCATAGATGGACTAATTTCACTGCATTATATTCAGAAGAACAAAGCCGGCAATTTAACCCTTAGTGAAAAAAGCGCTCAAACCATTGCCGGTTATCTGCTCCCTAAACTTGGGGAACAGTTGAAGAGGGCAATTTCAATTCATGATGTTGACTTGTCCAAACGAATTCTACTGAATCAAAATCAGGAAGTTTTAATTCGACTGATTGATTGGACTTTGCGTGAATTAAACAAGGAACAGGCCTTGGAAGTACTAAGCAGTATCTATCAAAAAATTAGCAGACGAGTCGATATCTACTTACTAAAGGTGTTCGCCAACTTTCCCCTAGCCTTTGATCTACTGATGAAATGCTTAGGAGACAATGACAGCTTAATTCGAGCGAGATCTTGTGAAGCATTGGGGCGTATTGGCAATAAAGGCGCTGTTTTTTCGTTAATCCAATTGCTGCGAGATCCTGTGGTTGGAGTGAGGGAAATGGCTGCCCAGGCACTTGGGGAACTGGGAGCTATTGTAGCTGCCAAAGAATTATTAAGAGTTGCTGAGGATTATGGAGAGTCGATTAATGTAAGAGAACGAGCTCGGGGAGCAGTCCGAAAAATTGAAAGTCGTAGTGGGGAGGGCTTTTCCACTTGAACAATAAATGCCTCGAAGTTGTTAAAGGTATACTGACAGAGGGGAGAGATTCGGGTAGTGAAAATGTTTGAATATATGGGTAAGGAAGTTTTCGCCAAGTTCGCCCTTCCGGTACCAAAGGGGAGAATGGTTACCAATCCGGATGAGGCGTTCCGGGTAGCAACGGAAATTGGGGGTCCTGTGGTGATCAAGTCCCAGGTTCTGTCCGGTAAGCGGGGTAAAGCTGGTGGTATTAAATTTGCCGATCATCCGGAAGGAGCGAGAGCTGCTGCTCAGGAACTGTTGGGCATGACCATCCAGGGCCTAGCGGTAGATATTCTTCTTGTGGAAGAAAAACTGCAAATTGATCGAGAACTATATTTGTCCATCACCATCGACGCAGCGACTAAAATGCCGGTGCTTATTGCATCGGCCCACGGTGGTATGGATATTGAAGAAGTTGCTGAGGAGTACATTGTTAAGAAGCATATCGATGTAGAACTTGGTATGCAAGGATTCATCGCCAACGATGTTGTCAGAAGAATGGGTATACCTTTGAATACCCCCCAAGGCAAGGAATTGGTCAAGATCATAAAAACCTTGTACCAAATCTTTACTCAAAAAGATGCTGATCTAGTGGAAATAAATCCGTTAGTGATCAGTGGAGACCACGTCATTGCTGCAGATGCTAAGGTGACGATAGACGACGAGGCGCTCTATCGTCAATTAGATTTACCTAGGGTGGAAGAACGTACCTCTGCCGAAAAGATAGCTCATGACCTGGGTCTTTCTTTTGTGGAACTGGACGGAGACATCGGAGTAATGGCCAATGGTGCCGGTATTACTATGGGTACACTGGATACTCTCACCTATTACGGAGGAAAACCGGCCAACTTCCTTGACGCGGGCGGCGGAACAGGAGAGGAAGGCACGGCCAAGGCGCTTGAACTCATCTTGTCTAGAAACCCTAAGTCTATCATCATTAACATATTTGGGGGCATTACCCGTTGCGATGATGTGGCAAGAGCCTTTGCCTCCGTCAAAAAGAATAGAGGGATCCCGGTTCCAGTGGTAATTCGCCTGGTGGGCACTAACCAAGAAGCCGGACGAGCTATACTGAAGGAAGTCGGCATTGAGGCCTATGACTTCATGCAGGATGCTGCTAAGAAAGCAGTTGAATTGGCCAATTCGTAGTTCGTAGTTCGTAGTTCGTAGTTCGTAGTTCGATGCACGAAGTACGAGATTCAGGTTCGAGGTTCACACATCACACAGCGTAAATCGCACTTCGAGTTCGTGGTGAACAAGTTTTGACAAGGAGGGCTAGTTGAATTGGCTATAATAATCGATGAAAATACGCAAGTATTAGTCCAGGGCCTTACCGGTAAACAGGGCCTTTTCCATACTAAGCAAATGCTCGCTTATGGCAGCAAGATTGTCGCTGGCACTTCCCCAGGCAAGGGCGGTACCACAATCGAAGGTATCCCGGTATACGACAGTGTGCACGCGGCCAGTGAAAATCATCGGATCAATGCCTCAGTCATCTTTATACCGGCAGCTTTTGCCAAGGATGCTGCCTTGGAAGCCCTTGAAGCAGGTATAAAAGTCGTTGTAGTAGTGACTGAGCATATTCCGGTCCATGATGAAATGGCAGTTGTGGCTTATGCCAAACGTGTAAATGCTTCCGTAATCGGTCCGAATACCTTTGGCATTGTGTCCTCAGGGAAATGCAAGATGGGTATTCCACCAAATCAGTTTTTCATTCCCGGATCGGTGGGAGTTGTGGCCCGCTCAGGGACTCTGACCTACGAAATCGTTGGCAATCTCACCGCTCAGGGTATCGGTCAGTCCACAGTGGTAGGCGTGGGTGGCGATAAAGTCGTGGGTCTGAGCTTTGTGGACGTCTTAAAGAAGTTTGAGGAAGATCCAGAAACTAAGGCTGTTGTATTAATCGGTGAGATCGGAGGTAACTCCGAAGAAGAGGCCTCTCTTTATATTAAAGAAATGACCAAGCCGGTGGTAGCCTATATTGCTGGAAAGAGTGCCCCTGCCGGAAAACGGATGGGGCATGCGGGAGCTATTATCGAACGCGGTATGGGAACCTATGAGGGTAAAGTTAAGGCCTTGCTTGAAGCGGGTGCAAGGGTAGTGGAAATGCCTTTTCAAGTTCCGGAAGTCATTAAAGAAGTATTAGGCAGATAATTAATTGAATTGGCTGAGGTCCAAGCTAATACAGGGTGGGAATTGCTCAGACGGATATCCATAAACCTTTGCCCCGACCGAGGAGGAATTGGCTCTGTTCGAAAAGGTTGACCCTAACCGTATTCGAGATATTACTTCTTCGTAGCTAATGAAAAAGGGGGTATTTTTATCAAGATTAATGATCTAAGAGTTTCATCTAAAATATTAATTCTTATTATCTGTTCTTCGGCATTTCTATTAATAAGTAACCTTATAAGTTATTATGAATTGTCTATCACAAATAATTATGTTGATACAATGTATAACAAAGAGTTAAAACAAATTCAGACCATAAGTGATCTTCGCAAACTAAATAGTGATAATGAGGTAGAATTATTGTTATTAATTTTATCCTCAAGTGAAGAACAGAGTAAGTTTTCATCCAAAATTGCAGAAAACAAGAAAAAAATCTTTGAATTAGTGGACCAATACCAAAGCCTGGATATAGATACATATCAAAGTGATCAACTAACAGCATTTAAGGCTAATTTCCAGGCCTTTGATTCCTTTGGAAAATCAATCATGCTTGTTGCCCAAACAAACGGTACTTCTGCAGCATTCGCTACCTTTAAAACCGGGAATATGATTTATGCTGGGTTAGATAATGGTTTACTCAGTTTAGCAAATCACAGTGCTGAAAATGCCAATAAGCTTAAGAATCAAATACAGAACAACTCAGAACTTTCTTCAAAAATATTAATCATAGTGCTCATTTCTTCCATACTTTTATGTGCGATTATCGGCTGGCTAATTACGACTTCTATTTCTAAACCACTTAATAGGGTAGTTGCCATCGCCAATGAAATAAGTAACGGGAAACTAAAATTGGACCAAATCGTGACCAATCAGAGTAAGAATGAGATAAATACTTTAAATATTGCAATGAATATGATGAAAGATAATTTGCGAGCTATTATCAATGATGTTTCCCGACGTTCTGACGAAATTTTAATTTTCTCCCAACAACTTGCCGATGCCTCAGGTCAAATAGCAAGCTCAACAAATCAAATTGCTATGACGACGAGCCAATTGGCAAATGGCTCTACCGAACAAACTCAATCAAGTGTACTCATCGTACAGATGATGAAAGAAACTAGATCTCAAGTAGAAATCGGATATCAAGAAGCGAATACAACAGTTATGGAAGCTAAAAAATCTACAATAGTTGCAATTGAGGGGCAAGATTCAATCAATAAGGCGATTGAGCATCTAACTATCATAGCGGAATCCGTAACAGAAGCCTCTAAATTGATTGATGACTTAGGAAACCAATCCAACAAAATCGGCGAAATTATTACTTTAATTACTGAAATATCTAACCAAACGAACTTATTAGCCCTCAATGCTGCCATTGAGGCGGCCCGTGCTGGTGAGGCTGGACATGGTTTTGCTGTCGTGGCTGATGAGGTCAGAAAATTGGCAGAAGAGTCGAAAGATGCATCGAATAAGATTATTGGTTTAGTTAAAGGAATTCAGATATCATCGAAGGATAGCATGATTATCATGCAGAATAATAAAAAGTCAGTTGAAGAACAAGTATTTTTAAATGAAATTAGTGGAAGTTCATTATCAAAGATTGTGGAGCACGTTAAACGGACAGAATTCGATGCACAGCACATTAGCAAGATGTTTGAAGGATTGAACGAGGATGCATATAAGGTGTTAAGTCTTACACAAAATATATCGGATTTAATCCAAGCATCTGCAGCATCTTCCGAAGAGATTGCCGCTACGACTGAGGAGCAAACCTCAATCGTTGAATATATGGCTGAAAGTTCAAAGGATTTGGCCAAATTAGCTCATAACCTCAAGGGAAATCTCAATAAATTTTCAGTCGAAGAGTAAATGAAAAAATTTTATTTGACAAAAATACTATCACACCTTGCAATGCCAGTATACCACGGGAGGGTATACTGGCATTTTGACATAATTTATTGATAGAGAGGAATTTTGAGTATGAATCAGACCGTGACGACAGTAATTTTGTTAGTAGGAGTACTAGTAATCTGGGCATATATGAAGAATTCTGGGAAGGTTAATAAATTAAGAATCGACCCATTAGAAGCAAAAAAGAGAATAGATTCGGAAAAGGGAATCATTCTGCTGGATGTCAGAACCCAAGAGGAATATATCGAAAATCACATCCCCAGAGGCACATTGATTCCTTTAAGTGTTTTGGCAAGGGTCGCTAGCAAGAAATTGCCGGACAAACAAGCCACTATTTTCATCTATTGTAGGAGTGGGAATCGGAGTAGAGCTGCTGTAAGGATGTTATTAAAGCAGGGTTATACTAATATTTTTGATTTGGGGGGCATAATACGCTGGCCATACAAGACGGTTTCTGGCAAGAAGTGAGGATTACTGATCTTTTTCTAGGACATATAAACCATCTTCCTCCCTCCATTCAGCAAAAAAAATATTATTGACATTATCAAACCCTTGTTTTTTTAGTTTAGTTTTAAGCCAAGATTCATTTTTGCTGATTGTTAGTAAGTTATCGTTAAGTATTATTCCATCACTTACAAGAAGCATAGGGAGGGATTTGCGATTTAAAGGAATATTAAGATCTTTAAGTGTCGGGGTATCGAATTCAGGTTTTCGTATAACAGTTAGGGACCCGTTTGGTTCGAGTATAGCATATTCAACTTCTCGAACGGAAAATACATCCTTAATTCTTAATAGATTTTGAAGCTCATTGAGGTTCATGCGATTTTTCTTAAGTGCTTGGCGATCAATAACCCCTTTTTGAATAACTAAGGCAGGTTTACCTTCTAAAAAGTTCCTTAATGTAATGGACTTTTGACCCACAAGTTGTATACCAAAGATTAGGAGGCCCCAAATTGTAACAGCAAACAAAATTTTTACAACGCCAGTGTCATCATCATAGATTGCATTACCTAAAAGCTCACCCAAAATTAGCGCTGAAATAAAGTCAAAAGCAGTAAGTTGTGTGATTTGAGTTTTGCCTAAAACCCTAGTAATAAGTAATAAACTGAAAAAACCTACAATCAGTTCTACTGTTAACTGTCCTAAACCCATAAAATACACTCCTTTAGTATTACGTCTAATTGGTAGATTAAACGTTATTCTATGGAATATACATTAAAAATTAACAGTCAAACGTAATTTATTAAATTGTAGTTTACCGCACAACAGGGCGACCCTATGCAATTTAATTCACAAGAGAAAAAGGATTTTAAGACCCCTGCTTAGAATTAAGTGATAGGAGTTTTCAAACCAAATTAAACGTCAATAGCAAAAGTTTGCTATTGACATAAAATCCGACATAGTTCTTCTTGCGAATGCTGAACTATTTATCGAGCTTTGCCAGAGCCGCTGCAATCGCTGCCCCTGTTAGGGAGCCTCCGGCTGACATTTTAACGGTGACCAGTCCCGCTTTACTCTCTAACGCTTCGCTTAAGGCAACCGTTAATTCCTGGGCGTAGCCAGGCATTCCTTTGTATAGGGAGCCGTCAATTGCAACAGTGTGACGATGGTCGAGGTGCGGGTCGAGATGTCGGACAACTCCGATGAAGCTGGCCGCCACCAGCTGGGCTGACCGTTTTGTGAGCAGATGCGCGATGCGTTTAAGAGCAAAGCACTCATCTCTTGGCACAAGGCGTGAGTGACTGTCCTCCTCAAGAAGGATTAGGGCCAAGTCTTTGCCGCTTATGGAATAGGGTTGGTTCCAGCGGGCAGGGGCAGGGGGGTTATTAAGTCCACTAAACAGCCCCCGCTGGGAAAAATCTAGGACAATCCGACGAAAAAGCTCTCCGAGGTATTTGCCGGAGAGCTTTTTTTCGAAGCGTTGCTCCCCGGGGTTATCGCTTTCCAGGTCAAGCCTTTGATCGTAGGGGGTATCCGGAGCGTCGGAGAAGTTCCCGGACTCGGTGTTTATGATGACAGGAGCCTCAAATCCCGGTGCTTTCTGTTCAAGGTAGCAGGTGTTATGCCCGGTGCCGATGATCGAGGCGATGTCTAGGCTGGGGTCTTGATAGGCTGCGGTTAGGAAGGTGGTCACAGTGTCGTTGATAATGGCAGTAAGGCTTACGACACTGCCAAGTCCTCGGCGCTCAAGTGCTGCAGAGAGCAAGTGACCGACGTCTTTGCCGACCACCCCGGACGTCTCAACTTCTTTGTTCCAGTAAAGGAGAAACCCTTCCCCGATCGTTTGTTGGCGATAGGGAAAGGAGAAGGCAAAACCCAGGGGAAGTGGTCCTGAAGTGCTAGACTTCAACGTGGGATGCGCAGAAGAATTCGAGAGCACTTCCTGAATAATCCCTGCCAGGAAATCAAAGAGCTCTTCAGCCGTCACGCTTGCAGCCCGGTAGTCGCGCCCGGACTCGGGGTCTGACAAAGGCCGACTTAGCTTATGTAATTCTAGAAAATTCCCTGCTCCCCTAAGCTCGACGACAGCAGCCCGAGCATTCGAACCACCAAAATCAAGGGCCAGAAAGGTTCCGGCTTCATAGCCGTTCGGAGCCTGGAGATAGGAGGGAAACATCTTAAGCGAGCTTACACGCCCGCTTAAGCTTTGCTCCATGTGCTCCTGAAAACGGGAGGCTATCGTTAAGGTCATATTCAGAGAGATTGATAATTCGTTTTCCAATTGTTTTAAACCTTGCTCTAACAAAATACACATCCTCCCAATGCACGATTCTAAAGCCAAAGAACTCCAGGTGCTTTTTTATTCACTGACTGTTCTACGGGCTAATTCAGCAAATACACGCGCGCTTCGTACGGGCGCAAGGAGAATTCCTTAAGGTCATCGGCAACAATTTTAGCTTTAGTGTCCGAGTAATTGGCAATGATCAGTCTGCCGGTTTGGAAGATGACCTTTTTCGGAAGGGTAAAAGCGGTACTCTTATGGAAGAAATTCAGAATAACCAAGAGGGTTTCCTCCTCCCAATGGCGCAGATAGGAATAGATCTTGGTGTGCATAGGCAAAAGCAGATGATAATCCCCGTACACAAAGAGGGGGTATTGGCGGCGAAGTTCAATGAGCTTGCGGTAATAGTGCAAGATAGAAGTCGGATCTTGTCGGGCCTGCTCAACATTAATGTCTGGGTAATTGGGATTAACGGGGATCCAGGGAGTGCCCTCCGTAAAACCGGCATTAGGACTGTTATCCCACTGCATCGGAGTGCGGGCATTGTCTCGTCCTTTTTCATAAATGACTTCAGTCAGTTCCTGAAGGTCTTTGCCGTTCTTCAGACCTTCTGCATACATGTTGAGCGTTTCAATGTCTCGATAATGCTCAATGCAATCGAAACAGACATTGGTCATGCCGATTTCTTCCCCTTGATAAATGTAAGGTGTCCCTTGGAGGGTATGAAGTAACGTAGCCAGCATTTTTGCCGACTCCACCCTGTAGGTGCTGTCATTGCCAAAACGGGAAACCATGCGGGGATGGTCGTGGTTGCTTAAAAAGAGGCTATTCCACCCGAAGTCTGCGAGCTTGGTTTGCCAGTCGCTGATTATGCGTTTAAAGTCTGCCAGTTCCCAGGGTTTTTTCTCCCACTTGCCGCTGGGTCCGTAATCCAGTTCCAACAGCTCAAATTGAAAGAGCATGTTCAGTTCATGGCGGCACTCATCCACAAAAACGCATGCCAGGTTTGCATCAACCCAACGGGTCTCTCCCACGGTCATAATGTCGTATTTAGACAAAACTTTCGTATACATTTCTCTGAGGTAATATTGCAAGCGCGGGCCGTTAATGAAGAACTGCCCTCCCCATTGATAAGGAGAGCTGTCTTTGGCAGGGGCATCAGGTAGCATAGGGTCTTTGGCAATCATGTTGATTACATCCATGCGAAAGCCGTCAACGCCCTGATCCAGCCACCACTTCATCATATCATAAATTTCGTAACGCACTCTTTTGTTTTCCCAATTAAGATCGGGTTGGTTTTTAGAAAAGACGTGTAAATAATACTCCTCGGTCAAAGCATCATACTCCCAAGCTGAACCACTAAATTCCGAAGACCAGTTATTGGGCTCTTTGCCGTCTTTGCCCGCCCGCCAAATATAATAATCGCGGTAGGGGTTGTCTTTGCTTGAGCGGGACTCTAGAAACCAGCGGTGTTGATCTGAGGTGTGATTGACGACTAAGTCCATCACTAACTTCATGCCACGGCTGTGCAGCCCGTCCCGTAGATCCTCCCAGTCTGCCATGGTACCCATCTCATCCATGACTCCCCGGTAATCACTAATGTCATACCCATTATCTACATTGGGGGAACGATAAATTGGGCTGATCCAGAGCACATTAACTCCTAAGTACTGCAGGTAATCAAGCTTGGAGATGATTCCTTTAAGATCTCCGGTGCCATCCCCGTTGCTGTCTTTAAAGCTGCGGGGATAGATTTGGTAAACAACGCTTTCTTTCCACCACTTTTTTTTAGGCATTCACGCCAATCCCTTCATTTATTATGTCTTTCCTAGCTGCCAGTTCCTGGAGCATTTTCCTCACTTCCCTATAATCAGGCAGGAAGTAGCTAGCCTGAGACTTGTCTGTGCCAACGCGAATGGTAAACGTCTTTGGCGCCAACCCGCCGGGCCAGGAATGCTCAAGTGCGAGAATAGCAAACAAGTCCTCATCCGTAGTATCATCCCCAATGGCCAGAATAAAATCATAGTCTTGGGTGAGCGCAAGAGAGAGGCCAGTCGATCCTTTGGTCACCTCAGAGTTCCTGACTTCAATTACTTTGTTGCCTTGTAGTATATGAATATCAACGTTGGAGGTGAAAGCTACCAACCCGTCCATGAGTTCTCGAGCACAGGCGGCGCTAAGCTCTGGATTAGCTTGACGAAAGTGCCAAGCCAGAGAAAATTCTTTCTCTTCGATAAATGAGCCCGGGAGTCTGTCGGCATAAATTTCGAGCATCGGCAGGAGTTGACGTTTCCAGGAGTTGACCAGAGGTTTGCTCAAGCGCCACTGCTCCCCCCGCCGTTTGAGCCAGGCTCCATGCTCGGCCACTAGGGTAATATTTAAGAAACCCAGCCAAGTTTCAAGGGTTGCTCTATCCCTGCCACTAATAATAACGACGTCCGTATTCGTGTTCGTTAATTCCTTCAGAAGATCGAGAAGTTCCCGATCAGGCTTTGCTTGGTCAGGGTTGTCTGTGAAGGGAACTAGAGTTCCGTCATAGTCAAGCAGCAGCAAGTGTCTATCGGCCCGATGGAAAGCAGTGTATAAGGTCTGTTTGTGTCGACTTAGGGGGAGGGCCTGGGATTGTCCTTTCTGCACCTGCAACAGTTCCTGAATAAAATCGCCCGACCAGCGTACCACATCGTAGCGTTTGAGTCGCTGTTGCATGACCTGGTTGCGCTTTTTCTGCTCTGTCTCAGGCATTGCCAGAGCTTGCTGCAAAGCCTCAGCAATGGTTTCTAGGTTGTTGGGATTAATGATTAGAGCCTCTCCCAGTTCTTTGGCGGCGCCGGCCATTTCGCTCAGAATAAGCACACCGGTTTGATCCGTGCGAGCAGCTACATATTCTTTGGCAATTAAGTTCATACCGTCCCGTAGGGGAGTGATTAGGGCGACGTCACTTTGTCGGTACATAGCCAGCAGAGAGTCAAGCGGCAAAAACTTGTATTGGTAAATAATTGGGGTCCAGTAAAACGTGCCGAAGCGACCGTTTATTTCGCCCACAAGTTCATCAATCTGCCGTTTCATTTGTTGGTAATGGGCAACTCCAACGCGAGAAGGAACCACGATCATGAGCAGAACTACTTGCTCTCGCCACTGGGGATTGTTCTCCAAAAACAGCTTGTATCCCTGCAAGCGGTTGCTGATTCCTTTACTGTAATCTAAGCGGTCGACCGAAAGAATAGCCTTGAAGCCGTCCAGTAGTTGTTCCAAATCCTGCATATCTTCCCCAAACTCTGAACTAGTGGGGGTTGAGTGGTAGCGTTGATAGTCAATGCCCATAGGGAAGGTGTCAACTTTAACAGCATGATCTTGGGATAGGATTTGCCCGAGCTTGTGTTCATAGCCTAAAATTCGTAGCACAGATCGTAAGAAATACTGAGCATATTCAGGCGTGTGGAAGCCAATGAGATTAGCACCTAAGAGTCCGCGCAGGATTTCTCGGCCCCAAACAGGCGGCAAAAGTCGGTAGAGCTCATAGGATGGAAAGGGTATATGCAGGAAAAAGCCGATTGGAGTGTCAGGTAATTTCTCCCGGAGCAGGCTCGGCAGGAGCATAAGGTGGTAATCGTGCACCCAGATTACATCCCCTGGCTGGATTACCTCCAACACTGCATCCCTGAAAATTTTGTTAACATCTTGATACTGAAGCCAGTACTCCTTGTCATAGACAGTATAGGTTGGGAAATAATGAAACAAGGGCCAAATAATCTTATTACAAAAACCTAGATAAAATTTGTCCATCGCCTTTTCCGATAAGAATACCGGAGAAGCATGGAGATCCACTAAAACGCTCTTCACTTCAGATTGCATCTTGTCAGGCACCGTGATTCCTGGCCATCCGATCCAGACATATTCGATGTCCTGGGCCGAGGTGCTTTTCAACAAATCTAAATAGGCACTTAAGCCAGAGACTAAACCTCCAGCGCTTTGCTCAAAGATGAGTTTGCCGTCCTGTTGAACTCCGTTCAACGGCAGCCTGTTCGAAACAATTAGTAACCTCATAATCACTTCTCCTCCCTTTCTATATAAAACAAAAGAACCGCGTTAGGCGGTTCCGCAAGGTCCTCAATTATATCAGTCAATAGCGAATCCTAAGAAGATTGAAAACTTGTGTAATCAAGAAGACCTTGTAAGAGACTTTACTTATTTTACCTAACAACTTAATAATAACATCTAAGTTGCCTTATGTCTACCAAAATAAGGTATGAAAAAATAGAACATCAACAATTCAATTGATGAGCCAAAATGTTTGTTTCAGTGAAACTTGATGGTAATTGGAATATGTTGTATTCAAATAAAAATTTTCAGAAAAAAGGAACAGCTCTTGTTTTGTAAAAGGATATAGAATAGTCATCAACGAATATAATTATACAAAATGTCGATTGGCGTGGAAACTGAGGTATAGATGATGGCGGTGGACGAACAGAAGCAAGTTTTAGGTATAGTTAGACCAAGTGATTTGGCATCTGATGCCAGTCTAAGCGGTTCAAAGTTGCAAGAACGAATCCGTAACATATTTGATGTAGCTAATAGTGGAATAATTGTCGTGGACGAACATGGAATTATTGTCATTGCCAATCGTGTCGTGGCTGATATCGTTGGCGTAGCTAATAATGAACTTGTTGGTCGACTGATAACTGATGTCATTCCGAATTCTTTATTACCGAAGATTCTTGAATCTGGGCAAGCATTATACGGTCAGAAAATTGTCATCAATGCCATACCGGTGGTCGCGAATTACTCACCCATGCTTGAAACGGGGGTTATTCGTAACGCAGTATGTGTTTTCCATGATTTATCCAGTATAGACCATCTTTCGAAGGAACTAAACTCTGTTAAACAACTGTTCAGAGAATATGAAGCAATAATTAATTCTTCCTACGATGGGATCTTTATCACTGACGGCAACGGTCTTGTCTTACGACTCAACAACGCATACGAACGTATAACTGGTATACAAGCCAACGAAGTGGTCGGTAAGACAATGAAACAGTTGGTTAGTGAAGGCGTTTATGATCAGTCAGCAACCTTGCGGGTTATTGAGAAGAGACATACTATTACCATCGCCCAAACAATTAAACGTACCAACAAGCAGATACTGGTGACAGGTAATCCAGTTTTTGACGAAGAGGGTAAGTTATCCCGTGTTGTCACTAATGTTCGCGATATTACAGAACTTAACTCTTTGCAAAATCAGTTACAAGAAACAAAAGAACAGACATTGAAATATGAAGCCGAATTAAACCATCTACGCTCATTACAAATTCAAGATACAGGAATTATCTTTGGCAGTGAATTAATGGCTCGGGCTATACAATTAGCGATGAAGGTCGCATGCGTTGATACCACTGTATTGATAACAGGAGAGTCGGGTACAGGTAAAGAACTATTTGCTAAATTGATTCATGAACAGGGCAAAGGCATTAGTAAGCCGTTTATTAAAATTAATTGTGCGGCCATACCTGAACAACTATTAGAATCGGAATTGTTTGGCTATGAGGGAGGAGCCTTTACTGGTGCCAAAAAAGAAGGTAAGCCAGGTCTTTTGGAATTGGCCCATAAAGGGACACTATTTTTGGATGAAATGGGTGAGATGCCTTTACTACTGCAGGTTAAGCTTTTGCGCGCAATTCAGGAGAAAGAAATTGTAAGGGTTGGAAGCACCAAAACTATACAAATAAATGTAAAGATCATCACTGCAACCAATCGAGATCTTGCTAGAATGGTTGACAACGGTACTTTTCGCGAAGATCTTTTTTACCGTTTGATGGTTGTACCCATTCAAGTTCCTCCTTTAAGGGAGCGAAAGGAAGATATTCCTTTATTGGTTAAGTATATTGTCGATAAGTTAAATAAACGATTTGCTTTTAATCATAGGATTTCGCCGCATTTGCTTGATAAACTGTCAGAACACTCCTGGCCGGGAAACGTACGTGAATTAGAAAATGTCCTTGAACGTATGATGATTACATCATCTGAGGAGGAGCTTACTGTTAATTTGCTACCAGATACGATACGACATCAAGCTATATTACCGAAGCGCGGGACAAAATTAAAGGACGCAGTGGCCCAAACTGAAGCTTATATATTAGAAGAAACATATAAAGAATATCAATCATGGCAAAAGGTGGCGGAAGTTTTAGGAGTTGATCGCACAACCATTTTTCGAAAATTAGGTAAGTATGGTTTGAAAAAATAACATGTTGCATTTTTGCGATACGTTGCAATAATGCCCAATCCACAATTTGCAAGGGCTTAGAGTGATTATTCAGAAAACTATGTGCAACAATGCCCAAATATAATAAGTTAATGCCTGATTAGTTAAAAACAAAAAGGCATTAACTTATTACTTTTTGGGCAAATATGCTGATTTTTAGGAGCTCAAGAGATGTTCTTAACTTTTTTAGAACTTGGCATAGGAGTTGCAATATTCACATCTTAGTAACAAAAATCCCGGGGAACTTCCGATAAATCTTCTGGAGGGGGGAGTCAAGACTTGCAGGTTGTTGGTAAACGTAATTTCAACCAGGTGCTACGATTTTAGAAAGGGAGTGTTAGCATGAGTCTACTCGGTCCTGTTCGCAAGCGAAAAGTAGGTCAAGTTCAACCTTATATCCCGTTTGGTCCTTTCCAGCTTAGACTACCCATTTATCACTATCGCTTTGAAATTCCCGACTTCATTCAAGGATTACTCATGTGTGCGGTTTGTCTGGGCGCAATCCCCTTGCTTCAAGAATACCTCGGTATGCCATTTGAGGTCGCACTCACTATTGTTATTTTAAACGGTTTCTTCTATTTATTACATTCACATTTGGGAGATCCTATCGTACCCGGCTGGATTACACCGGCTATTCCCTTATTGTTGATCTATCTGAAAACATTCCCTGAAGGTGTTCCCAGAATGCATGCTTTAATTGCTTTTGAACTGGAACTTGGTCTATTCGCATTCTTTCTTGGGGCTACTGGTTTAGCTAAAAAATTTGTTGATATTGTACCTGATGCCCTAAAATCCGGAATATTACTGGGAGCTGGTATTGCAGCTATCAAGCTGGTGTTTGACAAAGGGCAGAGGTTTGATACCTATCCTTGGACTATTACGATTGCCATTGGTCTGGCATTCTATCTTTTATTCTCCAATCACTTTAAAAAACTAAGAGAAGATCATAAACCACTTAAGTTTATTTCAGACTTAGGTTTAGTACCAGCACTCTTACTGGCGATTATTATCGCACCTTTATTAGGTGAATTACCGTGGCCCAATGTTCAGTGGGGTTTTACCGTACCACAGTTTTATACTTTGTTTACCGAATGGACTCCTTTTTCTGCACGTATCGGGTGGCCTGCCTTAAGCTTGTTCGTAAGTTCGGCACCCCTAGTAATTTCGGTCTATATTGTCCTATTTGGTGATTTGATTCAGGCTGAAGCACTGATTGATGAGGCCAGAGAATTCCGGAATGGGGATGAAAATGTACATTTTGACCCAAATCGTAACAACATCATAGTAGGTATTCGTAATATGTCAATGTCCATGTTAGGACCTGACTTAACTATGTGCGGACCAATATGGGCAGCAATGCAGGTCGTCACTTGCGAGCGTTATAAACAAGGGCCTGAAGCTATGGATAGTTTGACCGGTGGAGTCGCATCATTCCGGTTGGGAACTTTTACAGGGTATTTCTTAACGCCAATTGTCACTTTAGTAAAACCTATTTTGCCGATTGCGCTTGCCCTGACAATGCTGGTACAAGGTTATGTTTCCGTCCGGGTTGGAGTATTAAAAGCCCGCACCTTCAATGACCTAGGTATAGCGGGGATAGTGGCAGCAGTATTAATTTCTCGTGGTGCAGGGTATGCTTTGGCCGTTGGTACTGTCCTATGTGTGCTTATTTTTGGTAGAGACTTCTTCCGCAACTGGCCGAATTATGATAAGAAAAAAGACCCGGTATTTAACAGTAGAATTGAAGCGGAAGAGGTACCCGAGTTCAAAAGCAGAATTGAAGTTGAAGAGGTTACCCAATTCAAAAATATTTAAAATTTATTGAACTAATATTTTTGAAGTAAATCAAGGAGGTATGTTGAATGAAAACTGCTGCAGAGTATGAAGAAAGTTTGCGAAATCTTAATTTTAAAATTTACCTTCAAGGCGAACTGGTGGATAATACGGTTGATCACCCCATAATCAGGCCTTCGATGAATTCTGTCAAAGCCACTTATGCCTTTGCCGAGGATCCACAGTATGAGGAATTAATGACAGCTACGTCTCATCTTACTGGAAAAAAGATTAACCGTTTTTGCCATTTGCATCAAAGCACCGATGATCTAGTCAAAAAAGTAAAAATGCAGCGCCTCTTAGGGCAAAAAACAGCTGCCTGTTTCCAGCGCTGTGTAGGGATGGATGCCATTAATGCAGTTGACAGTGTTACTTTTGAAATGGACCAAAAACTGGGAACAACTTATCACGATAGATTCACAAAGTTTTTAGTAAATATGCAGGAAGAAGATTGGACTGTAGATGGTGCAATGACTGATCCTAAAGGGGATCGAAATCTATCGCCCAGCAAACAGGCAGATCCGGATCTGTTTTTGCATGTTGTTGAGAAAAGGGAAGACGGTATTGTCGTTCGGGGTGCAAAAGCCCATCAAACAGGGGCGATCAATTCTCACTGGATTCTTGTTATGCCTACTATCGCTATGGGAAAAGATGATGCTGACTATGCTGTTTCTTTTGTCGCCCCAGCAGATGCAGAAGGCATAGTCTATATCTATGGTCGCCAGTCTTGTGATACTCGCAAACTAGAGGGCGGAGATATTGATGTGGGAAATAAACAGTTCGGTGGACATGAAGCATTGATGGTGTTTGAGAATGTATTCATTCCCTGGGAAAATGTGTTCATGTGTGGGGAAACCGAATTCAGCGGTGCTTTGGTCGAGCGGTTTGCTGGTTATCATCGTCAAAGCTATGGTGGGTGCAAAGTCGGCGTAGGTGATGTCTTGATTGGGGCGACAGCACTGGCCGCTGATTATAACGGCGCAGCTAAAGCGTCTCACGTCAAAGATAAACTTATAGAAATGATGCATCTTAATGAAACATTATACTCCTGCGGGATTGCCTGTTCAGCGGAAGGCAATAAAACAGCATCAGGCACTTACATTATTAATTTATTATTAGCCAATGTTTGTAAACAAAACGTAACTCGTTTCCCATATGAAATTGCCCGCTTGGCTGAAGATGTCGCTGGTGGCTTAATGGTTACTATGCCATCTGAAAAAGATCTACATCATCCGGAAATCGGCAAGATCGTTGAAAAATATTTCTGTGGGGTGGCCTCAGTTCCAACTGAAGACCGCATGCGCATCCTCCGTTTAATTGAAAATATCACCTTAGGTACTGCTGCAGTTGGTTACCGGACTGAATCTATGCATGGCGCAGGTTCGCCACAGGCTCAGCGCATCATGATCTCTCGCCAGGGTAATCTTGAACAGAAAAAAGAACTGGCTAAAGCCATTGCAGGGATTGCTACGAAATAACTTTTTAAGGATTGATGAGTGAAGATAACTATGTTGGATAAGAAGGTCAGCATTAGTTTCTGCGGTGGATGCAATCCATTGATTAATCGAGGTGAGGTTGCTAACGAGGTACAAGAGTTACTTTCTGCAACGGGTATTCAGGTTACCTTTAACAGTTTTGATACTGATTTGGTGATTTATCTTAGTGGGTGTTCTGCCAATTGTGCTCAAAGGTATGGTCAGAGAGTAAGCCCGTGTGTCGTTGTAGCTGCAGCAACTATAGATGCCATGGAGGTTGACGAAAAGCAACTTGTCGATCAAATAGTAATAAGAGTGAGGAATCTTTTATGAACGATTGGAGAAGTGTTTATCAAGATAAGATCGTAAGTGCTGATCAAGCTGTGGAAAATATTAAAACCGGTCATAGAGTAGTCATAGGGCATGCTTGTGGTGAACCGCCTGCCTTGATTGAAGCCTTGGTGAATCGTGCACCGGAAGTTAATAATGTGGAAATCGTTCATATGGTAGCCATGGGACCTGCCAAATATGCTCAACCAGAATTAGAGAAGAGTTTTCGTCATAATGGTCTGTTTATCGGAGCACCAACGCGAAAGGCTCTTGAGGAGAAAAGAGCGGATTATACACCATGCTTTTTTTCCGAAATCCCACGGTTATTTAAGGATAATAGTCTGCCTGTCGATGTGGCATTGATTCAGCTTACACCGCCTGACGAGCAGGGGTTTTGTAGTTTTGGTATCTCGGTTGATTATACTCAGGCAGCTGCGGAGTGTGCTCAACTGGTCATCGCGCAGATGAATAATAATATGCCCCGAACCGGTGGGAGCAAAATTCATCTGGATGAACTAGACTTTATTGTGGAAAAGGATGAACCATTAATTGAGCTTAAACCACCGAAAATTGGGGAAGTGGAAAAAGCTATCGGTGAAAACGTGGCGACATTGGTTCAAGATGGAGCTACGCTTCAGTTAGGGATAGGGGCAATCCCAGATGCTGTATTGCTGTTTTTAAATGATAAAAAGGATTTAGGTATTCACTCGGAAATGTTTTCTGACGGCGTGGTGGCTTTAGCTGAGGCAGGTGTCATTACGAATAAAAAGAAATCTATCAATCCTGGAAAATTTATTGCCACCTTCCTGATGGGAACACGTAAACTGTATGATTTTGTGGATAATAATCCAGATGTCGTGATACTTCCTGTCAACTATGTCAATGATCCTTATGTGATCGGGCAACATGAAAACATGGTATCGATTAATTCAGCTATACAGGTGGACTTAATGGGCCAGGTCAATGCTGAAATGATTGGTTCTAGGCAATTTAGCGCAGTGGGTGGACAGGTTGACTTTGTCCGGGGAGCAAGTCGTTCACTAAAAGGGATTTCGATCATCGCTTTACCTGCAACGGCGTCGGGTGGTAAGATATCACGAATTACCTGTGATCTTGACCGAGGGGCGGCGGTAACAACTTCACGCAATGACGTCCAGTACGTTGTTACAGAATACGGCATAGTTAATTTACGGGGCAAGTGCCTTCGAGAACGGGCTGAGGCATTAATTAGTATCTCTCATCCAGATTTTAGGACGGGTTTGATTAACGACGCTAAGGAAAAAGGAATTCTCTGACATATCTTAGAATCAGGTAGATTTATATGGCGCCACAAGAGACAGTCAATTGACACTGGTCTTAGGATAAGTGTGCAGTGACTATCCTTGTTTGTCCTTGTGGTGAACTATATACTTAAGGAGCAAAGTGCGTTATACTTTCTGGGAAATCTTGAAAAGAGGGTACCTTATGCAAGCCATTTCATTTATACAAGATGTACTGGATTCTTTTAAGATCCCTTATAAACGTTATGTAGGTAGGCATACCTTGAGATTTAATCGTCGAGCTATAAAAAAGGCGGCTAATGATTCTCAAAAGAGGTTATGGCTCACTGCTAGTATTGCAGCAGAAGAATTAGTAGTAGCTTTGCTTCAACTGGATAATAAGATTAATGTGGAACCGCTAAATAAAAGACTATTAAGAAAAAAGATCGATAAGAAGCAAGTCCTCTCTGTTTTACATGCTTATTTATCGGCTGTTGTCGTTCTAATCAGCACTTATAAAGAACAAATTTTAGAAAGCACCGCTATGTCGGAACAAAAATTTTTACAGGACTGGTGTTCGGTATTTGAATATCAACTGGAAGATATGAAAGTATTTGACGAAATGATGTTGACGGCATACAGCCAATTTGGATCTATCGGACTGATCAGGGAAGCAGGAGAAATTATTGTTGACAATTTTTATCAAGAGACTAGCGGACTAACGCAAAAAGAAATTTTGGTACTTGAGGGTATTTTGTTAAAGGATGTGTCAGCAATACTTCAGTATCTTAAACTACCGTCTATCTAATACATTTAAACTGTTGGAGGTTTTATGTTTATCTTAGACATGGATGCCGCACAATATATAAAGTTAAAGTCAGGGTCCGTGGTTATTAACCTGGAACTCCAACCTACTGCCGGTGGCTGACCATGCTCAGGTGATAGCGTAACAGGTAGTTACGTACCGAAAATATATATCGGAGAGCCGAATATTGAAGAGCGATATAAATATAAGGTTATGCAGGTAGAGACAATTATTATATACTATCCGTCCAGACTAAAAATTAAAAATGGTTTTATTGCAATTAGAATTACCTTGAAAAAGATGTTGTTCGTTAAGTGGTTAGAGTTAGAAGGAGCTATGGGGATAGTCTGTGAACATTAATATGTGAATCGAATTGGTGAAAACCAGTTGCTTTTTTACTTATCTTTTATACCTAAAGAAATTCACTAATGTTTTTCCTTAAACAAAGAACCCTCCCGTTGCCGAGAGAATTCGCGGCTACGGGAGGGTTGTTCATCTCTATTTAGCGGATACTGCAGGTCGAGACATTTCTGGCTTATATCGGTGAGAAGAGGTAGCGGCAGCAATTTTACTGTTGCGAACATAAATCAGGAGATCTATTAAGACCATCATGAAATTGAGTAAGTATAAATAGACGACCATATCATACTGATTAAAAACTTTATTCAAGATCCCGGCAACATACCCAATCAGAATAACGATGAGAAAAGATACGCTTTTACCTTTGGTTGATCGAGAGATGTAAGACTTATAAATGGATAGGGGCCACGCAGCGCCGAAACAAATCAACATAATAACTTCAAAGATACTCATGAAAAAACCACCCCACCTAAGTTGTATGTATCTACTTTCACAATCGATGATCTTATTATACTACGTTTAGGAGCTAAATAGTTCTGTTTTACTAAAGTTCCACTTTTCGAAAAAGATTGAAAAAGGCATATATAGAACAAAATCTATTGAATTCCACACTCGCTATGTATATAGTATTAGCTGGATATATACTTTTAGCTATAGGGGCAGAAAGGATGTAACTATGGTTGAAATAGCAGTGACTAAAAGTAGAGAATCGCTGGGAGAGAAGCAGATCAGGGGATGTGAGGTTAGGCTAGATCACGTCAGTAAACAATACACCCAGGGCAAGGAACAGGTAGTAGGTCTGGATAACGTGAGTATAGAAGTCAAAGCGGGCGAATTCCTAGCAATTATGGGGGCAAGCGGGTCAGGCAAGTCCACACTCTTAAATTTAGTGGCCGGCTTAGACAAGCCAAGTCAAGGGGATATTTTCCTCAACAACCGGAAAATTTCCGACTGGAAGGATAATCAGCTCACCCTGTTTCGTCGCCAGGAAATCGGTTTTATCTTTCAGTTGTTCAATCTGATCCCCACCTTAAGTGCCGAGGAGAATGCCGCCTTGCCTTTACTGATGGCCGGCCAGCCCCGCTCCGTTTGGCAACCCAAAGTGAGTGACTGGCTGAAGCGGGTGGATCTTGAAGGCCGACGTAAACACTATCCAGCAGAATTATCAGGGGGCCAAATGCAAAGGATAGCCATCATACGGGCTCTCATTCACCAACCTTCCCTTATTTTGGCCGATGAACCTACGGGTAACCTGGATTCTAAAACCGGGGATCAGATGCTCTTTATACTAAAAGAAATTACTGAAGACCTGGGAGTTACAGTCATTATGGTCACTCATGATCCCATGGTTGCCGCGTACGGTCACGCTCTGATCAGCCTGAAAGACGGACGAATCCTTGATTCGACAGCGAGGTGAGAGAGTTGTTAAGCATAAAGTTAGCTCTAGCCTATTTTCGCCGTCGAAAATTGCGGGCGATTTTAAATACGCTGAGTGTGGCAGTAGCGATAGCGGCGTTGGTGGCTTTGCAAGGGTTGAATGTTACGGGGGAAGCCGGTAAAAGTGGGGAATATCTGGCAGATCCAGACTATGCTGGGAATGCAGGATTTTACCCTGATCGGAATCTTGGAAGACAGCGGAGTGGCCCAGACCAATGGCGGTGCCGTGGTCTTTATGCCCTTGACAACGGCTCAGAAGGCTTTCGAGCTGGAGGGCAAATTATCGTACATCAGCATTGTCCTGCAAAACCCGGACAATGTACTGGCGGTGCAAAAAGCCTTACAGGAAAGCTTGGGTAATAGAGTAGAAGTGCTCACCCCCTTGGGACGAAACGGGAATAAAGACAAAATGTTGGGTTTCATTAAGAGCCTTAATAATGTTTATGGGTTCATGGGCTTGTTCCTGGCTTTGTATGTCATGTATAACTCCATGAGAGTTGCGGTATCCGAACAACGTCGTCAACTTGGAATCCTGCGTGCCTTGGGTTGGCGACGCTGGGAAATCCATAAATTAATCATAGCCCAATCAATATTAATCGGTGTAATTGGCAGTACGCTGGGGCTCCTCTTAGGGACATATTTGGCTCAAGGTTTGCTCAGCACAGTGAGCGATACTTTGAACGAAGTGTTCAAGGTTTCTATTCCCCGCATTCGTTTTACGATGCTTAATTACGCCATAATATGGCTAACGGGCGTGCTGTCATGCCTTTTCTCTGCTTGGCTACCCGCTTGGAAGGCTGCCAATATCGCGCCGATCGAGGCCATGAACAGCCGATACTCGATCCCTTGGGCCAAAAACATTGGCGTTGCCATCGTCATGGCTTTGGTCGTTGGTCTGAGTACAGTGTACCCAGCTTGGTTGGCCTCAAAGGTTGACCCGGTCAGAGCGTTGCGTTCAGAGTAAATTATAAAATTGGTTAAACTTATACATAAAAGAATAAACAGAATTATAAGGAGAGTAGTTTGTCATGCCGGTTAGGCAAATCTATACCACACTGGACAGGCTGGATAAAGAAGGATTCGTTAGTGGAACTGAAGAAGAGCAAAGTTTCCGACCAGACAAGAAGGTGTACGATATTAGCCCGAAAGGGGTCCGGGAGTTAGAGCGTTGGCTCCAAGAACCGGCTACCAAACCAAGGGCTCTGCGAGATGAACTCTTTATAAAACTAGTGTTCATTAGCAGGGAGAATCCGGAGCTTGCGCTCCATCTCCTTGAACGACAGACTCAAATATACATGGAGCAAATGAGAGAACTGACAGAAACCAAGTATCGCCTGAGCAAAGGCGGGATCAACCGGGAGAATATGATGACTGATCTTCTCACGGATGCGGCATTGTTTCACGCGGAAGCCGATGTGCGGTGGTTGAGCCATGTAGAAGCCAAGATCCTTGAGTATGCCAGGACGTAGGTGTTCCTTTTGCCTGAGTTTTCCTTCGGTCCCCTTATCCATTTGGAGAAGGGGACCGAAGGTTTTTTCA
>LADV01000066.1 GCA_000961805.1 Peptococcaceae bacterium BRH_c23
AAAACACTCAAACAATCGGAAGAATGTTTCGTGCTGGTCTCCAATGTCCCTGTTGAGGAAGCCACCGATAAGGATATTGTGGCCTATTACAAGGATCAGATGGTGGTTGAGATTGATTTCAGGTACTACAAGGAACCCTGCCTTGCCTCAGTTATCTTTTTAAAGCATCCTCATCGAGTGAGAGCATTGATGATGCTACTGAATGTATCCTTGTTAATACGGGCGCTCATTCAATATAAATTGAGAAAAGGACGCAAAGAATGGACGGGTGAACTCCCCAAAATTGGCTATAACGGGGCAAAGCTTCAGGATTCTCCTACCTTTGCTTTCTTAACAGTATGCTTTAGAGGGAATGTACTTTATTAAAATGGGACATGAAGAATATACTTGTTATCTTGATGATAGCTCAAGTACACTCAGGGGCATGACGCTATTGAAGATAATGGGTATGGAACCTAAGGATTTAATGGAATAAATTAACTATTTATTTTCCTCGGAATGTCAGCGGAATGTGGGTCGCTATGCATTTTTTCGTTTTAATCTATATTAAAAGCATCTACCTTCATCCAGCAGATGCCCTTTAGTATAAGTGTTATGATAAATATTTTTATCTTGGTAGATTATTATCTAACCTTCTTACTGATTCTAAGAACTCATACCTAGGCAAAGCCCTTTTCTTTTTTTTCATTTCTATCCATATGCTTGTACCTTCTTGCTCAGTAATAATGCCTTGCTTCAAAGAAGTATAAAGAATGTTATCCGTACAAATATATGGAGGCTCTTCAGTTTTGACATAAGGTAAAATGTCTTTCAAATTGTTGCTTGCTAGTGTTCCGCTAAGTTCCTTAGCTAATACAATGGCAGCAGCTTCTCCTGGATCAATTTGCATTTGATTTTCAGGAGAAATCAATCTTAAGTATTCATTAAAAGATTCACTATCTATCCTTAAATCAACAATTTCAATTTCTTTTTTATTAACTTCGTCATACAAAATCCTATATATATAGTTGACTTTTCTAATTTCATTGCAAACAACAGTTGGAACAATAATCTACCTTGGAAAAATAGTCTTTATATCCACTCTATTGACCCATAGAAAAGATGATATACAATCATTATCAAAAACAATCGGAGATTTCACAGCATATTTTCCTCCTCATTATCTTCATCCGATCCAAATAATGAGGATTCATAACCTCCGTCAAGTAAGATTTGTTCATATTTACCAAATGATATTTTTTTCTCTTCAAGCAGCTCGTTCGCAAGCTCTGCATAATTAGAAAAAATTTCTCGCCCTTTGCCTGAAGTAGTTTTGTAAATATCTGTAGAGTATCCAAGCCTTTTAGCTTGTCCAATTATTCCTGCTTCCATTTCGATTAATGAATCTTCATCTGTGATATTTAGTTTTTTATTTATCTCCCTTATCCTATTCAAAGTGAACTTATGACTTATCATAAAATGATTTTCAAGAAAAACCAAGTCGCTTATATTCAATTCTCTTCTTACAACTCTTTTTCCCAAGTAATATTCCAATGCAGCATCAGGCATCAAAAAGTGTGATGCAAATATATTAGCTTCTTTTTCCACTTCATATTCGTCATCATATTTTAATATAGGGCATATTTTATAAGTCATGCCTCTATTAAATTTATAATGATAGTATTCATGTGCTGCTGCAAATCTTTGATGTCCTAAAGTATTTTTATTATTAATTACTATAACGCATATATCCTCTTTCCTTAAAAAAAAGCCTGAGATATCTCCTTTCATCTCTGTTAGTATTATCGAAACATTTTCTTTATCTCTCAAAATTTTGAAAATATCGACCTGTTCATACGAACTTAAGCTTAAGCTGTTCCTTGCATCTAGCGCCTTATTAATGACGGTGGCATAATCATAATTATTACGCTTAGCCACTATCAAATCCCCCCCGCTCTAATTTTCATATCATGCAAGTTATTAATAAATTGCCTTGCCCATAAAACAACTTTCATATCTTCATCGTTAATTTCTCCAGCTTTAAAAGCCAAAGAAATATCATTTTCATCTCTGGTGAAATCTTCCTTTACGAAATATTCTACGGAATATCCATATAATTGTGCAAGACCGTTCAAGTCAGCCAATCCAATTTTACGCTTGCCATTTTCGTAGTAACTCAACTGCGTGGGATTTATGCCAATATATTCGCTAACTTGTTTTTGCGTAAGACCAAGTTTATCTCTAACATCTTGAAGCTTTTGACCTATATCAATATTGTTTACCATCTTAACCCCTCCATTAACATATACGTTAAGTTCTTACTTCTATCATACTAATATTATAACACATACGTTAATAATATAAGCAACATCTTTGATTTTATTTTCTGTCAAAACTTCTTACTCATCCTAACCTCAACCGTAACCTTACTCGATGATAGACTGGCATACCTTCGGCAACTGCAGACACAACCTCAAGTTTTCCGGCATGGATCATTTCTTCTATGCGGAATGCGACCCAGTAATCACCAATTCCAAGTTGATATTTACCAAGCACCCGCCCGATAACCATTACTTCCTGAAATTCCTCACCTTCTGCTGCGATTTCACGAAGGATAAAGCCATCATAGAGGGTTTCCTGTGCACTGATCAACTGTCCATTCAGCGTGGCCCGCAAAGGTGCGTTCTCCCTTTGAAGCTCCTGCCAATGAGATGCACAGCTTTGTTCAAATACCTGTAGTACAGGCTTTTGCAAGGCAAGATACCGATGCCATTCTCCGGGAGCAACTTCACCCCAGCCGCTTTTCTGCACGATATTTCCCTTTTCGTCAGCTTCCCATTCTGGGAGCTTGACAATAGAAACCTGTCTGCTATGCACTTTCCACTGATTCAACTGCCCCATGAACCAATAGAGTCCACACATTTCATCAGGCTGATTGCTGTACCATACTCGAAGGGATTCTCCCAATGTTACGCGTTTCCGAACCTTTTTCAGATCTTCATTTACCCGTTTAAGTATTTCCTGAGCCGCCTGACACCCCTCGTCATTCGGATAAACGCTGTATATGTGTTCCAATGTCTGTTTCCGCTTGATACCGGGCTGATTCTCCGAAATATCTCCAACGCTCAGCACCAAATTGAATCCATAGATGTCTGATGTATTTCCACTCAAAGGGGTAGCGCTCTCCCACGCCAAGCGTGCCTTTTCTTCTGCTTCTTGTTGAGCAACTTCAACTTCCTCTTTGGTTGGCTTGCTTCCATCCGTGTGACTAACGATAACACCAATACACCCACCTTGATATTTCCCCTCGCCATAGTGCTGTGCCACTTTAAGACTTCCACAAGCACTATCGCTGAATACTATTTCAATCATATTATCCTCCTCTCAAATCCAGGTTTGCTTATATGTCGGATTATATAAATACCCATCACTTGAATAAATTCTGGGTAACTTCGCATTTTTTGCCTAATCTGCAGTATTCACCTTTCACTGGTAATAGGATAGCACTACCGCTAACGCGGTGGTTCCGTAGTGACCTGATGTTGAACTTACTCTGTTAATAATAAGTCGAATAATTCGCTAGACAAAATGATTATGAATTCATTCTCAAACAACGTTCGCATCGACACGCGGCTGTTTACGTATGTTAAATAATTGGCATAAATTGCTTTCACCTAGAATTCAACATTTTTCCTGAATATTCCTGCAACAGTGTTGATCAAATTCGCCACCGGTGACGAATTTGGATTCCGTCACTGTCGGGGGAGGCAAGCAGTTTCGTCCTATACTCTTGGAAGAGCTGCATCAACCTGTCGGCCCTTCGCTAACCGATTCCTTCAACCACTTGCCCATTCCCCATGGGCACTGTAACCTCCAGACAAGCAGCTCATAAAATAAACTGACAACCTGAGTTGTTTTTAAAAGCAATTTTCTGCAAAGTTTTATAAAATTCCGGGTAAGATAATCTCCAAGGATACCCACCGGCGTAGGCTGAGTATTTCGAGCCCCTCCCGAAAGAAAACACTTGACGGTCGAAGGAGACATGAGTAATGACCCAAAAGAACACTGCGGCCCGTCGGATATCTATTCACCTTGTTTTCAAAGCCCCTTCCATTATTGCAGTGAGGGTCTTGAAGCTTGGATAAACTTGAAGTTTTAATGAAGGGAGACCAACTATGAGCGAACTAATCGACAATCAAAGACAGCGCAGAGAGACCTTAAAGCAGATTATTCTTGATATCCACCAGAACAAAAATCCTCAAGAACTTAAAGAAAGGTTCCGAGAGCTTTTATCCGATGTAGGTGCCACGGAAATAGCTGCTCTGGAACAAGAGTTAATCCAAGAAGGGTTACCCGCTGAGGAAATAAAGAGTCTCTGTGATATCCACGTCTCCGTATTTCAAGACAGTCTTGACAAACAACCCAAGTCCCAAGAACTTGGGGGGCACCCTGTTCATACCTTTCGCAAAGAAAACCAGGCCATTACACAGGTGGTTCAAGGGATTCGCCCTATCCTTGAGGAGATTCTACAAAATAATACAGACCTTAACTTGGCTGCAAAACTCAAGGACTGGCAATCTTTACATAACCAATTACTAGAGATTGAGAAGCACTTTAGCCGCAAGGAGAACATCCTCTTTGCCTATTTAGAAAAGCATGGGGTAAGTGGTCCTCCCAAAGTGATGTGGGCTATTCAAGATGACATACGGGCCCAGCTTAAACAAATCTCTCCAGGACTATCCAACCCACAGGTCGATATAAATTCCCTCACTAAACTCATCCAAGCCACAGCGCTCCCTGTCCTCCAAGCGATTGAGGATCTAATTTACAAAGAGGAAAACATCATGTTTCCTATGAGTATGGATACTTTAACTGAGGGGGAATGGGCCGCTGTTGCCGAGCAGAGTAGTGAAATCGGCTATACTTTAGTGGAGCCTGATCATGCTTGGATTCCTAGCGCACCACCCGAGCCACCCGTTGATCCAGGGGCCTTTTCAACAAATCAGCACGCTGGAAAAAACGGATTCCAAGCGCTCCTTCCCTTTGAGACCGGTGCCTTAACACTTGAGCAGATCAGCCTGATCTTCAACCATCTCCCCGTTGATATTACGTTTGTTGACGATAGAGATCTAGTTCGTTACTTCTCTTACGGCAGAGAACGCATATTCCAACGCAGTAAGGCCATTATCGGACGCAACGTAAAAGACTGTCATCCACCGGATAGTGTTCATATTGTCACTAAAATAGTTGGTGATTTTAAAAGTGGCAAACGAGATTCAGCCGAGTTCTGGATCCACATGAACGAACAATATGTCTATATTCAATATTTCGCCTTGCGTGATGCTGACGGAACCTATCGTGGCACCATCGAAGTGACCCAAGATGTACAAAAAATACAAGCCCTCCAAGGGGAAAAACGTATTTATTCTGAGGGATAGAGTATAAGCTATCTAATAGATGCATTTAGTCAATGAGCCCCCTTTACTGTTTTGTAAAGGGAGCTTATGAGTTGGATAAAGATTTCTATCAAACAATTTCTGAAGGGGCAAGTCCTGAAGTAGCCTGAGCCTGCTCAGTTTTACTGACATAGTGATGACCCAACACGGATTTTTGTGGCAGAAAATCATACGTTCTCAACGCCCCAGTCACAACAAAGAGCACCAGCCCGAAGGGTAAGAGTGCCACGGCATACTCCACCAAGGTCGGCGAATAGTCCCAAGTACTGACAAAAATAGGCAGGCCTTCTTGAAACTGCCCTAAGGCTATGGGGTAGGCCCAACTTTCTATGCCCGCCCCTGGAATGGCTAAGGTCAGTGGAATAGCATTAAAGGCAGGGAACATCAACATCATACGGTGAGCGAAGACCCCTATGAAGAGGAGAAGGCTTCCGATCATCAGTGATCTGAAACTGCCTTTTCCCCTTTTAGTGAAGAAGAAAATCATGGTAAAGGCAGGCAGCAGTATCTCTGTCGCGTAAAGAAGCCCATAGTGACCAAAAACAAGGGAGAGAATTTCTCTGGCTTCTGGGTTCCCCGACCACCCATGGACGAGTAGGTCAATCCCGACGAAGAAGAAGTGCACAATCAATGCCCCCGCTATGATGTGGGCCATGGTTTGGAAGGCCTCTTCATGCTGATAAAACTTTTCTTTTCCCACGGCGAGCAGAGAAATTACCAGGACTAGAGCGGTTCCGGAGGCGACTGCCACAGAAACAAAGTCCGGCGGCAACACTGCTGTATTCCACCACCCTCGTGAGCTCTGTGTGGCAAAGATCAAAGCCGTCACAGTGTGAATCAAGATGGCCACCGGTAATCCGACGAGAGCGACACCTTTGGACCATTTTTTAGAGAGCGCTTCAACCTCTTCTTGGGAGAGACTTTTTGTCCAGCCGTTAAAAAATCCTCGCCCTTCTTTTCGCCAATCCGGTAAAAGTTGAACATAGACACTTAAGAAGGTAATGACAAGGTAGGCGGCGATGACAACGACGTCCCAAACCAGTGGGGAGCTAAAATTGGGATGAATAAAGATCTTCCAAACCCGCTCCACCCGACCCATATCAGGCAAAATCATGGCCCCAGCGCCTAAAATACTGGCAAAGGCTGAGAGAGAGGCTATGCGGGTGAAGGGCTCAAGTTTCTCAAGATTGAAGAGATAGACTGAGGAGGAAACAATCAAGCCGCCTGCAGCAACCCCTACAAAAAACGCAAAGGTCGCAATATAAAGTCCCCAGCTAAAGGAATTGCGCATATTAGTCACGCTTAAACCATTCTGCATTTGATATCCCCAGGCAGCTAAACTAATCAAGACTAAAGTGATTGCTAAGCCCAACAGGGCATTACTTTTTTTCACATTACCCACCTCCTAGCGTATCTGCGACCTTGGCGCCAGATAGAAGACTTTGGGCGAAGTGCCCAGTTCTTCTTTCAGGCGATAGGTCGGCCGTTTTCCAATAAGTTTACTGACTTCAGATTTTGGATCATCGAGGTCTCCAAAGATGCGCACTTTGCCCGGACAACCTCGAGTACAGGCTGGTTCTTCTCCACTAGAGGTGTATTGCACACAGAAGGTACATTTTTCAGCGACACCAACTGGCCGATCAGGAGTGAAAACTAACCTTCCATCCTTATCCCGGAAATCAACAGGGTAGCCATACTCATACCCTTCCTGATACCCAACTCGGTCCTTAACCTGCTTAGGGTCTTCCCAGTTGAATTGGCGAACCCCATAGGGACAGGCTGCTATGCAATATCGACAACCAATACAGCGTTCAAAGTCAATCAATACCACGCCCCGTTCATCGGTATAGGTGGCTCCGGTAGGACAAACCTTTTGGCAAGCAGGATTGTCGCACATTTGACAGGATACCGGCAGAAAATCCATTTGCAAAGCTCCAGCTTTGCCAACGGCAGCTTGATGAAAGGTACTTCCTGGGGTAAATACTCTATTCCACCACGTCCCAGGCGGCTGGGCGTTATGAGATTTGCAGACTACCGCACAAGAACGGCAACCAATGCAACGATCAAGGTCAATCACCATCCCTAGTCTCATTGAACATCAACCACCTTTCTTACATCACAGAGGCATTCGTTCCAGGCTGTGTTTGGGGACCACATCCCAGGAACAAAGTAAATTTCATGGGTTGGTTTAATAAAGGGATAGGTTAAGGAGTTATATGACTCTCCTTTCAAATAGCGACTCCACCAACCTTGCTCAAAGACCGCCTGCTTGAGACCAACCCCCGGATCAATGATTGCGTAAGCCGAGACTTTACCACGATCATTGAAGATTTCCACGAGATCCCCTTCCTTGATGCCCTTTGCTTGGCCATCCTCGGGACTGAGCCACACTCTCGGCTTTCCTTCCTGAAGTTCGTTCATCCAGATATTATTGGAATGCGTGGAATGCACTCGGTAGATGGCATTTCGGGTAACATAGCTAAATTGGTACTTTTCTTTGGCGAGGGGATTTAAGGCATACTCGCTTTCCTCAAAGGGTGGCTTATGTACCGGAAGCGCCTCGCCCACCTGAAGCATGATATCTTCATCTTTGTATAGTTCGATCCGTCCACTCTTCACAAACTGAGCCGTTTGTTCAAGTTTGGCTGGTAGGCTAAGGGGGGGAAAAGGCTTTTTATGTTGGACTTGCTCATAGAAAGGAATTTGCCGACTTCCTGGGACCTCAGACTTTAAGCGTACCGGACCTTTTTTTAATTGTTCGAGGGTAATACCCTCTACCTCAGGTCCTCCGGTTTTGAGCAAAAGCTCGATGACTTTCTCTGCTGCCCCTTGCGGATCAAGCTCGGGATAAAAGTACTTTTCAAAATTTGGGTTCAGTCTCTTCGCCAGTTCCCGAATAATCCAAAACTCCGGTTTGCCCTCATAAAGTGGTTTTACAGCTTGTTGCTGCAGTTGTAAGTAAGGATGCACTGGCGTGGCCACCAGATCAGTTTTTTCATACCAAGATACTGCAGGTAGGACGGCATGACTATATTGACAGGATGTGGTCATTTGGAAATCCGTGGTCACGACAAATTCCAAATCTTCACTTTCCACCATTTCACGGAGTTTATTAGCCATGTTATGCTGGTCAAAGGGATTACCCCAACCCACGACCAGTGCTTTAATCCCATTTTTGGGCCAAGGGGCTTTCATAGTCTTGGTCGGGCCATTGAGGACGTAAAGAAAGGGGAGCCAGTTTTGCTTCTTACCTTCCGGAACCCACCACTCTGCAACTCTAAAACGAATCCGGTACTGACCGGCATAGGTGGAAATCCCTGCTCCGGGTTTACCGATATTCCCCGTCAAAATTGGCAGCATGGCTAACGCTCGACCCTTCAGGTCACCGTGATACCACTGATAATTACCAGCACCATAGATCACATGGAGTGGTTTGTTCTCCACCATTTCTCGAGCAATGCGGACAAGATCTTCTTTAGGTATGCCCGCCAGTTTCTCGACGGCCTCGGTCGTGTATTGGCTAAGGCTTTCTTTAAGGAGCTGGAAGGCAGGTTTGGCTTTGACGATCTCACCCGTTTTAAGGGTCACCTCCACAATCCCTTCGATCATGATATCTGTGGGCAGATCGAGTTTTTCCGGATGAACCGCTATTAACTGACCATTATAAGCAACATAGGATTCCCTGTAGGCTGGTATATCAGCAGGCTTGACGAGATCTTGAACCTCCTGTGCTTTAAGTCGTTTGCCATTATCCACGCGCACGAGAAGCGGCAGGTCTGTAAAGGTTTTGATAAAATCTGCATCGTAAATCTTCTCTTCAATTAAGACCCTGGCTAAACCTAAGGCAACTGCTGCATCACTGCTCGTATTAATGGGAAACCATTCATCCGCTTTTGCTGCGGTGGGGCTAAAGTTAGGATCAAAAACCAGGATCTTAGCACCTCGATTTCTAGCTTCCAGCAAAAAATGGGCATCCGGAATTCGAGTTGCCAAGATATTAGAACCAAAGATCATGACATAGCGGGAATTCGTCCATTCCCGTGGTTCGAGTTCTTCACTTTGGACCCCGAAGGTCATGGGCCAAAACATCGGCAAATCCCCATTTTGGTCATAAGCATGATGCATAGTCCAGCCTGCTAAGGTCGCTAACCTGCTGACCGCTCCTTTTTGGACATATCCGGTTCCACCCACCTGAAAGAGCACCCCGATAGACTCCGGGCCATACTTATCAGCAATTTCTTTTAAACGCCCTGCTGTATAATCTAAAGTCTCAGTCCAGGAAGCTTCTTTAAAATCTCCAGAACCTGGCTTACCTTTTAAAATGAGGGGGGTTTTCAAGCGGTCCGGACCATAGATAAGGTTTGTCATGGACAGCCCTTTAAGGCAACCGCGAGGATTGTACTCTTGTTCTGGATAGTCAGCGGCTTGAATAATTGACTTAATCTGGTCGTCCTCTACAAGGGCCTTCATCCCGCACGCCCCTGTACAGTTCGGCGAACAGGTCGTGCGAACATAATTTAGCTGCGCATCAACTTGCTCAGGTGTGGCTATCGCTTGATGAATAAATGAGGCCGTACCTGCGGTCCCTACGAAAACACCAGTAGCCGCAGATACTTTAAGAAATTGTCGACGCGAAAGCTTCAGGTTCTTTCTTTGCACTTACGAGCACCTCCACTTGATTGTTCAATTTATAACTAATATGCTATGTAGTCGGTTCTTACCCTCAATTAGATCACAATTTGGTTGGTAATTCCGTGAACGCTGTCACACTTAAGATGTGATTCGATTAAGGAATGCTTACTGTTCAAGTGGAGCCGAGGAAATATAATGCATTCAATTACCCTAAAGAATTAACATATAGAAAAAGAGACTCAAACCCTAACAAGCGAGGTTTAAGTCTCTTCTCTTCCTATACTACTTATACAACGTTAGTAAAAACCGCAGTAGCTCTGCCAGAACCAAGATCCGTCCTTTTGAAAACAGATTGGAGCCCTAAAACATATCCTTTTTCATTAAAAAAATGACCCCTCCAAAACAAAGAACAACCGACATACCGACAACAATCCCAAAACCATAGTCTGATGTCTGAAAAGGAATTTTAACGTTCATACCGAAAAAGCTGGCTAGCATCGTCGGAAGGGCTAAAATAATCGTTATAGATGCCAAAAACTTCATAACCATGTTTAAATTATTGGAAATAATGGAAGCAAAAGCATCCATCATACTACTCGAAATGTTACTATAGGTTTCTGCCATCTCGACTGCCTGTTTATTTTCTATGATGACATCTTCGAGCAAATCCTGGTCTTCTTCATATACCTTCAGGACCTTCGTTCTCAACATCTTGTCCATGACTTTTTCATTAGATTTCAAGGAAGTCGTAAAATAGACAAGACTTTTTTGAAGGTTCAGCAACCTGATTAATTCCTTATTTTTCATTGATTTGTGAAGTGCCAACTCAATTTCGTTCGTCTTCTTTTCAATTTCTCTAAGTAAGGTTAAATATAAGGAGGCACTTTTATAGAGGATTTGAAATAAAAACCTTGTCTTTTTATGGGTTTCCATTCCACGAACTTTTCCATTTGCAAAATCCTTAAGGACATCGACTTCTTGTAAGCACACGGTTACAAGATGATTTTCGGTCAATATGATTCCGAGAGGGATTGTTTCGTAGATAACCGTCGCGTCTTGGATTATTGGTACATTAATAATAACTAAAATTTGATTATTCTCAGTTTCAATTCGGGGTCGCTCTTCATCGTCTAAA
>LADV01000223.1 GCA_000961805.1 Peptococcaceae bacterium BRH_c23
TTGGAGGCTGACAAAAATGATCTATATGATTATGATTCAGCATCATCTTTTGAACTATATAAAGAAGAAGAACAAAAAAATGATTTTGCTGAGACAACAAAAAACTATACCATTGTACTAGCCGAGTACGGAATAACATTGGAAGACTTAGTCGAAGTTTCCCCGAAGCATAGAGACAGTAAGTCAACTCTTTGGAGAGTTGCCCAAGAGCTTTGTGAACACCCTAATTTATTAAAACACCTAACTAAAACTAAGCTTTTACCGCTCAAAGAGTTAGAACTCCTTACAGGCGTGAAGCGAAAGGTTCTAGAAAGAGGTAGAAAATATTTGATCGCAACAGTTCTAATTCTATCGGATCCAGAATTCGTATCTTTGAAAAGTTTCACTCAGATAGACCAATAACTTAAAGAGAGGGGTTAGCTTAATGAAGAAGACGAGAGGCATTGTCATGAAGACATCAAAAAAAGCCACCATCCTTTACACTGAAAGCGGTGACTATTTGGAAATCAAAACGCCGAAGACCACTCCTGCCCTCGGACAGGTTATTGAAATCGAGCTACCTGTGCATAAACCTTTAAGTCATAGACTCCTCAGATTTGGTTCTATCGCGGCAATCCTGCTACTCGCCTTAACTCTAAGTGTCTACAATATAGTCTCAGTGCCTAATACTGCTGTGGCTGCTGTTGTGATGGATATGGACACAAGTTTGGAACTTTTAATTGACCGTGATGCTAAAGTTCTTGATGTAATCGATGCAACTCAAGGGTCCGGAAATACACCTTCGAACCTTCAGCTTCAAGGGATGGACATCTATGCTGCTGTAGACCTGATTATCGATAAAGCGAATAATCAAGGAGTATTTAATCAAGGTAACAACCTGATCCTGACGAGCATTATACCCATGGATAACCAACCGGTAGATGTTATCGATCAATCGAAACTCCGAGACTCTATCGAACGCCATATGCTTGAGAAAAACATCTCTGCTAACATGATGGTTAGTAAAACAGATGAAAATACCCAAAAAACAGCTCAAAGCCTTGGTATGAGTGTGAATCATTATCAGATTTACAAGCGTATTCTGGAAAAAGGATTAATTGTCACTGCTGATGGTTCTAATTCGAAGGATGCCCTTCATATGTTGACCGAGGCAAATACCACCTTAGTTTCACTTTTCCCGAAAGAAAGCATGTCGGTATCTCCCCAAAGCGGAATGCACGAAGAAATGTCCAACTCGATGAATAATCCGATGACTGGTGAAAGTACCCCAACAAAGAATTCCTCTGAGTCAGGATCAAGTCAAAGCTTTCCCAACAAAGCTGAAGAGTCAACATCTTCAGGATACACAATGCCTGGCAGCCAACATAAGAGCGGTGGTTCGTCAGAATCTATGCCAATACCTATGCAAAATAACTCAGGCAGTTCAGATGGCTCTGGAGAACATCAAATGATGCGTTAAGGCCCCGGATGCAGTATACAAAACTCCAGAACGAAATTATCAAGGCTCAGAACTATTAAATGTTCTGAGCCTTGATAAATGTTCATCCGTACAAACATATGTACTTTATTTTCTTCATAAGTCCCTATTCAGTCTCAATTACTTCAAACTTATATCCCCTGCCCCACACTGTGCTAACAAATGAAGGTGCACCGGGAACTCGCAATTTATCCCTTAAGCGATTAATGTTAGTATCTACTATTCTCACATCACCATAATAATCAAATCCCCATACACTTAACAATTGCTCTCTGCTAAATACTCGCCTCGGAGACCTAGCCAAAATAGATAAAAGATCAAACTCCTTGGGTGTTAAAAAAATTTGTTCGTCCAAAACAAAGACATCCCGGTTAAGTAAATCCATTCTCATTCCAATGAAATTTAAAATATGCTGATCCGGTACAGATCCGGTTGAGACTCTACGCGAGGCGGCTTTAATCCTAGCTACCAGTTCCCTGGGGCTGAAGGGTTTTCCCATATAATCATCAGCCCCTGTTTCTAAGCCGAGGATTCTGTCAACTTCTTCATTCTTTGCCGTTAACATGATGATAGGAACTGTAGAAGACTTCCTAATCTCCTCACAAACTTTAACACCGTCCATTATTGGCATCATTACATCGAGGATAATGATATCCCAAGGTTCAGAGCGGAACTTTTTCAGTGCTTCTTCGCCATCTACAGCTTCACCGACTGTAAAACCTTCTTTTCTTAGATATATACCAATTGCTTGGCGGATTTTCTCCTCATCATCGGCAACTAGGATTCGTAGATGGTTCATGCTGACTTCCTCCATGCATTTTCTTTTCCGTTTGCAAGATAATCGTAAATAACGTTCCTTCAACTGGTTTACTCCAGACACTGATGTGCCTCCATGGGTTTCTATAATTTCGGAATTACCAACGTCTGGAGCTGCCTCCTCCTCCACCTGAACCACCGCCACCACCGAATCCACCGCCTCCGCCGCCTCCTCCTCTGCCCCGGAATAACATTCCCAAAATTAAACCGAAGAAGAAACCCTTAAACAAGCGCTGGTCGACATAAAACAACAGGATGATCAGGATAAAGAAAATAACTTTAGCCCAGGTTGGCAGGGGCTTATTCGCTGCGGATGAAGATGGATCGGGTAACACTTTTGGCGAATTGATTTCTAAGGTTACTTGATACTCTTTAGCCACCTCCTGAGTTAAGGCACTGTATCCATTCAGGATTCCCTCGTTATAATCATTCTTTTGAAAATACGGGATCATATACTTATCCTGAATCTGGCCAGTCTTAGCATCCGGCAAGGCTCCTTCCAGTCCGTAACCGACCTCAATCCGAGAGACTCGATCCGTTGGAGACACAAGAATGAGCAGACCATTGTTCAATTTCTCATCACCGATCCCCCATCCCCGCAGGATAGCTAAGGCATATTCCTCAGGTGATGTTCCGTTGAGGCTGCTTACCGTGACGACCACGATCTGAGCTTTCGTTTTTTGCTCCAGCGCGGCAGAGGTTCGAACAATCATTTGTTCCGTAGTTTGATCCAGAACATCGGCCTGATCTAAAACGAAAAATTCGCTACTCGGTTGAGGGATAGAAAGGTTTGCTGCCCTTAAAGGGGATGCTATGGTAAGTATTAATAAAACTAACAGCGCAAGAAGGGGTATCCTCTTCATGGGGCTTCATTCCCTTCGTAAAACCTTCTTTACTTTTAAAATTTAACCGCTGGGACATTGTTTACATTGACATTCGGTTTGAAGTATTCTCTTTGCCCAAAGCCAAAGATTCCGGCATAAAGTGATGTGGGTAACGTCTTGATTTTGGTATTGTAGCTCTGAACAGAATTGTTGTAGTCCATTCGAGCGGTAGCGATGCGGTTTTCTGTACCAGCCAGTTCATCTTGTAAGGCACGAAAGTTTGCATCCGATTTGAGCTGCGGATAGCTTTCGGATATGGCTAATAATCTTCCTAGAGCACCGGTTAATGCCTGATCAGCCTGAGCTGCATCTCCCACAGTTGCAGCACCCGCTAATTTTGCTCTTGCTTCAGCGACCGCAGTAAAAACTTCTTTTTCCTGTGAAGCATATCCCTTCACGGTCTCCACCAAATTGGGAATCAAATCTGCTCTGCGCTGCAACTGGTTTTGAACCTGACTCCAGCTCCCATTAACATTTTCTGAGATCTTTACTAGGTTATTGTAACCAGAGATCAGCATCACTACCAAAAGGATAATTATACCTACTGGAATTAACCATTTTTTCATCATGAACGCCTCCTATTTGTTCTACCCAGATTCCCTCTAGTTTAACATTAGAACAAAATTTTCATTCATCAGTGGTGCCGCTATGCGGCATGGGGGTCTGATATATCAAAAAAGGCTTCCCCCATGGGAAATCATAGAGCGCTCAGTTAATGATAACTGGGCGCTCTAAATCGGGAAGGCAACTAATGTTAATGCAATTCAATCTTACGACTGGGATTTTTCAGGTGGCATTTGCAACACCTATTTCTTCAAAACCAAGGTGTTACGGCTTGAAGCAAATACTTTGGTTCGAGTTTACCCAGTGATATTGACATTTTCTTTGTTATCTTCTTTTATATCACTGACTACACTATCCTTAGCCGTTTTGAATTCCCGCAGAGCTTTCCCCACCGAACGACCCACGTCAGGCAACTTACCTGGTCCAAAAATGATCAGAGCCATCACCAAGATAATCACTAATTCTGGAAAACCTAGACTGGGCATAATCTATACCTCCTTATTTTCACTTACCGAATCCCGCTACACCGGGATGGGTGGCAATAAACTCTTTATCAATTCCTTTCTCCGGACTGATCACATGTACGGCACAACCAGTGCACGGATCAAAGGAGTGGATAATCCGTAACAGTTCGATCGGTCGCTCCGGATCCGCTACTTGGGTACCGATCAAAGCCTGTTCTAAGACACCTGGGACTCCCTTATCATCCCTGGGGGATGCATTCCAGCAAGTAGGGGTAATTACCTGATAGGAGCTTATTTTTTGGTCACTAATGCTTAGCCAATGGCCGAGTCCCCCCCGGGGAGCATCCGTTAACCCAATGCCAGTACCTGAATCAGGAGGGGTAGTTATCTTTTGATAAGCACTAGGTCCAGGAACAAGCTGATTCATCCATCCCGTAAGGGCTTCCGCAATCTTTTGGGTTTCCAGAGCCCGAGCTTTAATCCGGTCCATAACAGACACCTTGCCATTGTAATAACCGTTTATATTCATCCGGGCTAAGGGACCAAGTTCATACACCTGGTCTTCATAACGGGGTGCCTTTAGCCAGGTATAAGCTCCGCTTTTACCGTAAGCAGGAGTTGTCTGGCCCTTTGCCGGGTTTAATCCACTGGGGCTGGAATAGTACGAATACTGTACATACTCACTAATTTTATGGGGATCCACACTTTCACTTACACCTTTAATGAGTCGTCCACTCTTAAACAGCACCTTACCGTCTGCCTGATCAAAAACACCATAACTAAGGAAATTGCCCGGGCCTTGACCTATAGCGAAGTAATCGCTGTACGCGCTGGTTAAGGTCTCTACATCCGGCAAATATTTATTGTTTATGAAGTCTTTGACGGTTACCAAGTAGCTCTTCATTTGACTTATTAGCCCAGCCTCGAGGGGCATCGTTACGCCGCCGGGAGCTATACTCATAACGTGAGGCACCCTACCAGCCAGGATAGCCACCATTTCCTGCGCCTGACGACGGACTTTTAGGCCTTCCAGGTAATTATTGATTAGGCGTTGAGTTTCCGTACTATTGATCCGCATGTCTACATCATATCCGGGTGACCAAGGATTCAGTTGGGGACCAATAATATAATCCATTAAACTCAAATGATAAAAATGCAGGATATGGTCTTGTAAATAGTTGCCTGCCTGAATGATAGAACGTTGCAGAGTGGCTTGTGAACTAGGTGTAAAACCCATGGCTTGTTCATTGGCTTTAACCGAAGCAATGGCATGCGAGACAGGGCAAACCCCGCAAATCCGTTGCGTAATGTGGATCGCATCCCAAGGATGCCGATCCTTCAAAATGTTTTCCATATCCCTAAACAAGTTACCTGTCATATAAGCCGTAGTAACTTTATTACTGCTGTCCAGCTCTACCTTCACTTTTAAATGACCTTCTACCCTGGTTACCGGGTCTATAGTAATAGTTTTCGGCATAATTCTGATTCCTTTCTTAAGTTAAGTTACTAATTAACTAGTTTTAAACTTATACAACTTTGATTTAGACCTAATTGAATTCACAATGCCGGAACTCTGGTTGGAACTAGTATCACCGGTACCCATTCCGCCAGAGCCCGTTCCGCCAGAACTCATTCCACCTGATCCCATTCCATCAGAACCCATGCCTCCGTAATAAAAAGGCCCTTCTGGAAAACTCGGAGAAGCACAACTTATGCATTGCATGTCAGCCTTATCAATGCACCAGTTCACACCGTTATTCCATTTAAGGAGAGGACAACTGAAAGTGGTTTCAGGTCCTTTACAACCAATACCTCTATAGCAGCCAAAAACACCGTATTGATCCGCCATTGCTGAATGACGGCGAGGACAATTATTGTGGACTGTCGTGGGATAATATTCGACTGGCCTACCATCACTATCCAGTTTGGGTATGCCTTTGGTTAACAAAGTTACAATCGTTCCAACCATGGTTTCCGGATGAGCCGGACAAGCTGGTAAATTTATGATTGGTTTTTGTGTTCTCCCATTCAAAACTTCTTTGACTGTCTTAATACCTGTGTAAATCGACGGTTTGACTACTCCTCCATAAGAAGCACAGGTGCCTATGGCCAGAATATATTTCGCTTTTGGTCCTAATTCATTCACCGCATCGAGCATGGTCCAATTTTTTCCTTTTTTGTCTGCAATAACACAATAATTACCATTTGTGCTTGTCGGAATACCGCCTTCGATACAGAGAATAAATTCCCCTTTATAAGCAGTCGATGTGTCAATGATTGAAGTAACAGCCAGATCACCTGCTGCGGTGGCAAGATTAGGATGATACTTAACGCTGATTTGGTTCAACAGCACATCGTCGATTGTGGTCGGCTGGGTGGCGTTAAGTAGAGAAATAGAACAACCCGTACACATGGAACCTTGCAGCCAGATAACCGGCGGGCTGGTACTTGCAGCCAAAACCTCCTCAACTTTGATTAGATCTAAAGAAGTGAGTCCTAAAGCCATAGCAGATCCGGCAGCCCACTTCATAAAATCTCGTCGACTAATTTGCATACTATAACCTCCATTTTATAAGCATTTATTAAACTAATTTGTTTTTTATCTATCTGTAAAGTTAGGGTCACCTCCTATCTATATTTCAATAATAGGCTATTAGTTTGAATATCCTTTGAATAAAAGTTCACGTTTTTGTAATAATTGAGTGATTGTTATGATTAAATCCTTATACATGCCTTGAAATGGAATGAAAGGCATAAGAAAAAGACCATGAAGGAAACGCCAGGCTTCAGCCCGTTTTCTCAACCTTCATGGTCTCAGCCTTCTTAGTAAATAATTTTCCTGCGCCCTGTTTTCATCCTGGGGACGTGTTCACGAGGCTGGGATAGCGGAAAAACCCGCGAACACAGCCGGGCGGTCCTCAGCCTCGCATTGATTGCGCTCCTATACCGTCATCGCAGGACAGGGTTCGCTCGGTCGAGGCCGAGCAGGAATTGCTGCATCTACGGTTGCAACCCTGTACGCTGCTCGTGCTGCTTACGCCACCCATAGCGGGTCATGCCCCGCGGCTTGTACACCGACAGTGTCGTGGTTACGAGCAACACCAGCAAGCCAACCCCCGGCGTGGAGGAGTTGGCCCTGCAGCCCGCCGAGATTGGCACTGCCCGTCTCCGCCGCTACGTCTGCTAGGAAGCTCACTGTCTGCATGTTCCCCAATAAGACTTTGGTGGCAAGGATGGTTAGCAGGAGTTTGATAAGGACCCAATAGTACCGGAACAAGCCCCACTCGGTGCCCAGTGACATGACAAGCCCGGTTAGCAGCGAGGCGAGGGCTAACGGGACGATGGCGAACCAGCCGCTCAACTCCATCGCGATCCAGGCGGCACGTACCGTCTGAGCATCCTGGCTGGTCAGAGCGGCGACGACGAGAGCTAGGTAAGCAACGACTGCGCCGAGCCAGCCGACCGAGAAAGTGACATGCGCGGTGAGCGCGAACTTGCGGAGGCCGGGTGTCATGGTCATAGCTGTTTCACTCCTTGTTCTATGCCGCTGGAGGACGGCATGTGACGACTTGGGCCGTGTTTACCACCGCCGCCGGTGAGTTTCAGGATGACAAACAGCAGGATCAGGACGATGGCGATGATCCCAGACACCTTCACCCAGCGTGGTGTGCTTGGTGGTCGATCCTCGGTCGGCCTCACGCCGGTGTCGCTGTTGGAGTTTGGTAATTTACTCATTGAGTTATCCTCCTCTTTGTTTTCATGATCTCTTAGTGCAAAATCAGTATAGCAATGTTTCATGAACAGACGATGAACAGAGGATTACTCTTCTTCATGTTTTTTTGATTTGTTCTGAGCTATAGGGAGTGTAAAAGTAAAGGTAGTACCTCTTCCTACTTCACTTTCCACTTGAATCTCGGTTTGATGAAGATCTAAAATGTGCTTAACAATGGACAAGCCGAGCCCTGTACCTGCCTTTTTAGTTCGGGCTCTATCTGCTTTATAAAATCGTCCCCAAATAGATTCAATGTCCTCTTGCCTGATTCCCGGTCCATAATCCCGAATTGAAACCACCGCTTGTTCTTCTTTTTTCAAAATCACTTCGGCAGAACTATCTTGTGAGGAAAATTGTACTGCATTTTGAATCAAATTGACGATCACTTGATCAATCCGATTCGGATCAGCAAATACGTGGATGTCTTGTGCTTCTTCCGATATCAATTCCACATTGACTTGGTTTTTCACAAATTCAGGTTCCATGCGAGCCAAGACTTGGCGAACTAGTTCCGACAAATTAAAGATGACAGGTCGGATTTCGAGCTGCCCTGCTTCTATTCGGGCCATATCGAGAAGATCATTTACCAGCTTAATCATTCGCTCGGTTTGTTCTTTCATAATCGTAAAATAATGGCGTTTTCGTTCGTGGGGGATCGTATCATCCAGAAACGCCCTGACAAACCCATGAATTGATGTAAGAGGAGAGCGCAAATCGTGGGAAACATTGGCAACAAAATCCTTCCTCATCTGATCCAAGCCCGACAACTCCTGAGCCATATAATTGATCGTCTCCCCCAATTCTCCCAGTTCATCACGCGTCTTGATATTAACTCTTTGATCAAAGTGTCCCCTAGCGAGATGGAGGGCAACCCCATTCATTTCCCGAAGTGGGGCGGTAATTCTTCTAGAAAGGTAGTAGGTAAAAAAGCCTGTAATGGCAATAGAAATAATAGAGGCCAATACAAACAAGTACTTCATTTGGTTAAACTCTCTTTCCAGTCCATAAGAAACCATGACAATTGCTTTTTCTTCAATCGATGCATCTCTGTCAATCGGAGAAGCCACTATAAATATATGTTGATCGTCATACTCTTCCAACATCTTGTGGGTAGGTTGTTTCTCTCGCAATACCTCACGAATGATTTCTCTATCCACATTAAAAGAATCATCGCCAATTTGGTATAACAATGTGCCGGATTCGTCGTATAAGTAAAAAGCCTTATCCTGTTTGGCAATACTGAGCTCAAGAGATGAAATGATAATCTCCCTGCTCCAGCCGTTGTCATAAGATTTTTTGATATATTGAACCACCGTATGTAATTGGTTACGATCTGCACTTTGATGTTTATTGATTAGATCGTTCAGAAACAGCAAATGGGAAGCGATGGCAAACACGAAAAACGATACGAATAATATCAGGATATATGTGATCAACAGCTTCCAAAAAACGCTTTTTCTTCGTATCACTGGTTGTCCACCTCAAATTTATATCCAACTCCTCTTATGGTTTTTACCATCCAATAAGGGTTGGAGTCCCCCAATTTTTCTCGAATCCGTTTGATATGCACATCGACTGTTCGGATCCCCCTCAAAATCCAAACCCCATATTTGATCCAACAGCTGCTGACGTGTGAACACTTGATTTGGATGCGAGGTGAGAAAATACAGCAACTCCATTTCCTTGGGTGGCAACACGATCTCCTGTTTCTCACAGGTCACCTTGTATTGTTTAAGGTCAATCTTCAACAAGGGAATTTCAATGATCTCATTTGCATCTAACATCGGATTGGCTCGCCGCAGTACCGCTTTTATCCTCGCCATCAGTTCGTTCGGATCAAAAGGTTTCACCAAGTAGTCATCCGTTCCTAGGTCGAAACCTTTAAGTTTATCGCAGTTTTCGCCTTTCCCGGTCAACATAATAACGGGAGTTTTATCAAATCTCCTTATTTCCTTGCAAACTTCCCAACCGTCCATTTTAGGCATCATAATATCGAGAATGACAAGATCAGGAGGGTTATCATAAAACATTTCCAGTCCTTTCATTCCATCGTTTGCAACGTTAACGATATACCCGCTTTTTTCTGCATATAAAGTGATCAACTCACAAATATAAGGATCATCTTCAATGACTAGAACTTTAACTTGCTTGCTCATCATCGGCCCCTTAATCATTTACATCAATATTAGCATCTATTTATGAACAGAAAATGAACAAAATAAAATACTACCAGCCATGTTCACATTGTGTTCATGTTTCTTAAATAGACGAAGGAATAGCCCATGTGGTTTTAGACGACAATCAAAGTAAAAAAGTTAGGCTTATTAAATGATAAGGAGAACAGACAGCATTTAAAGCTGCCTGTTCTCTTCTTGCATGGGATACTTACTTATTTTGCAGTATATCACGACGGTGGTTATATTCTTCTGTATCAAGTTCACCGCGAGCATACCGTTCACGTAAAATGTCCAGAGCATCCCCCCGGCCACCCGTCTCATTTGGGGCGTGTTTGCCTATACGCCGAAATAGATAAACCCCGAGGACGAACAAACCTATCCAAAAGATCATTTGAATTGCCATACCGATTAAGCCCATCCACCAATAACCTCCACCGTAAGTACCATAGCCACCCCATCCATTCATCATAGTTTGCATTCCTCCTTTATTTAACCCTAAAATTATCTCATGAATTAGACTTGCACGTTATTGTTATTTTTTACAAAGTTTAATAAGAAAATGCAACCGATCATAATTAATCAGGCATTTTCTAGATGCAAAACCTTCCAGAATAAGTATGAGATCCCCCAGCTAATGATGAACAAAACAACCAGCACATAACCCATATTGCCAAAGTTCAAATCCATAACCCACTGCCATTGGCCGTAGTTTAACCCTAGTTTAGTGATAAGAATTTGCCCCAACTCAATAATTCCAATAAACAAGGCAGCAACAACGGACAGTCCGGTGACTGTAAGGTTGTAATAGATTTTGCGCAAAGGTGTGGAAAAGGCCCAGTTATAGGCTGTGGTCATAAACACTCCATCAGCGGTGTCCATTAAACTCATTCCCGCCGCAAACAGAATTGGCAGAGCCAAAACTGCACCCACAGGGATCGATTGAGTAGCCGCGTTAGCTGAGATTGCAAGCAAGGCCACCTCTGATGCCGTGTCAAAGCCCAATCCAAATAGAAAACCAAGCGGGTACACATGCCAGCTTTTAGTGATAAGGCGGTAAAGTGGTCCACAGAAACGGGATATTAGCCCTCTGCTTAAAAGAAGTTGGTCTAAGTTATTATCATTATATTTCCCTTCACGCATTTGGCTAAACAGCCGATAAAGATCGGCCCAAATGTACAGGTTTAAAATTCCGATGAGAATCAAAAAGCTTCCTGAGACAGCAGTGCCAATCAGACTACCTACTTCTTTCAGTTGAGGAATGTTTTGTTGTGCCCAGTTCATCGATACTACTGTAACTATGGTCATAACCAAGACAACTGACGAATGGCCCAGCGAGAAATAGAAGCCTATTCCTGTAGGGTCTGATTTTTCCTGTACCATTTTCCGTACTGTATTATCTATGGCCGCAATATGGTCTGCATCAAACGCATGCCTGAGTCCAAGAGTATAAGCTAAGAAGCCAAGTCCCAATAATTGCGGATAATTGCCAGCGTTGAAGAACAGTAAACTCAGTCCTAGTATGTGTATTCCTAATACGGCACTGCCGTAGCGGAGCCACTTGGCTCTGCTTATTCCGTCATATTTGCGATCAGTCATGATATTATCCCTCTTTCCCGATATTTAAATGCTTATGTTATTTCTTAATAAAAAAACCATGAAGGAAACACCAGGCTTCAGCCTGTTTTCTCAACCTTCATGGTCTTAGCTTCTTGGTATATAGTTTATCCAGCGCCCTGTTTTTATCCCGGGGACCGTGTTCAGGAAAGCAAGCTTGCGCTTCAGGCTACTGCCTCTTTTTCAATTAAGTCTATAACCTGAGGCAGCATAGTTACCATTTCCACTGACAGCCCCAGAGATTCCTTAATCTCCTTTGGTTCAATGCCAATGATGATAACCTCGGGATTTTTCTCCATCAATCCAGCGAGTCTGACCAAATCAAGGATTTGTGTATCATGCAGGGAGATATCTGAACTGGTATAAGCACCTAACTGTTCGGGCTTAAGGCGATATACCGTACCCGGGGGATGCCCACCAGACAGACTGTCCACAACAATGACCCGCTCATTGGTCAGAAACAACTCTAACATATCCAGGGTGGAAGTACCCCCATCGACTAAATCTACATGAGGTAAGGATCCCTTCTCCTGCAGTGCCTGAACCACCCGTACACCTATCCCGTCATCTCGTAAGAGGATATTTCCTATGCCGAGGACTGCCGTCTTTTTCATCTGCCAACCTCCATCTTGATGTTATGGGCAATTCAAATCGATACACGAATTATAATTAATCCATATGAAGAACCCTTGAATTAAAAATCACGTTTTTGTAACATAGTTTATTTACATTTCCTTGAATTTTAGTTCAAAAGCAAAAGACCTAATATCCTTGTTTTTAGGATATTAGGTCATTGCGTAAACCCTATGTGTCTATCTGGTAGTTTTGTGACTTTTATAAACTACTTGGTTACAAAATTTTAATATCATATCTCCTGTACAAGTGACTGTTTTTTTCTTGCGGAAACTTTTTCATAGCTGTAAATCAACAAAATGCTCAATTCGTATAAGCCGAATACCGGAAGACTGGCCGCGGCTAAAGTGAAAACATCCGGTGTCGGAGTGAGTAGGGCGGTAACTACGACAATCGCAAGACCTGCCAATTGTCGCTTTTTTTTCAGTGTTTTGGAACTAATAACTCCCAATAAAGCCAGAACCCCCATGATTAACGGTAATTCAAAGACTGCCCCCATCGCTAGAATCAGCATGATTACAAAGGAAAAGTAGAGGTTAGCTGATAAGGTCGCCACCATATACTGTTGACCTGTGTTCAATAAAAACTTTAATGTCGTGGGAATGATGACCATATAACCAAACAAGACACCCGCTGCAAAGAGAAGTGTGGCGACAGGGATTACCCAATAAACGATTCTCCTTTGAGCATGGGTGAGTAAAGGAGATGCAAAACGGATGGACTGCCAAAGGATTAATGGGAAGCACACGATGAAGGCGCTGAAAAACACCACCTTTATTTTAGCCATGAACCCTTCCACAGGGCTGAGAAAAACCAGTTCCCGTTGGCCCAGAGGTTGGGTTAACAACTGCACCAAAACATCAGCTTTAAGATAGAACACCACCGTGACCACCATCAGTGCCAGCATAGACAAGGCTAAGACTTTGCGCGCCCGCTCCAACCGATCAATGATTTTAACGTAATTAATTATCAGCTCTCTCACCCCACTTTTGTTGCCATGGTTCAATAATAGCCTAATAGTTTGAAAATCCTTTGAATAAAAGTTAACGTTTTTGTAATATTTGGTTGTAGTGAATGGTACCGAAGTCCCGATGTTCAGCTTTAGCTGAACGAGTTCACTAACCCATGACCTTCTTTTTCATCACCGGAATGACGATCGGCATAAAGACAATCATACTCAGGATGAAAACCCAAACCATGCCACC
>LADV01000083.1 GCA_000961805.1 Peptococcaceae bacterium BRH_c23
GTTTCAACTGAAACTGTCCATTTACCACAAGTCAGTTTTACTTCGTCTGGGAGGTGTTGCTCCGTTGTCATCATAACGTGTGCCCATTGTGGGGGATCGAGTTGAACTTCTTTGTTAAGTTTCGTGGCCCAAGAAAGATAGCTGTGATAATTGATGTCTTTAACTTTACACCACGCTTTTGCAGTCATCCCGCTGGTCCTACATTCGGCCACCAGCGCCTTACGTTCTTGTTTGTCCATTCGAATACCTCCATTCCTTTGTGTTATGGAGATAGTTTCTCATAGATAAAGCATGTTGACCATGCACCGGTTTATTAAGCGCTTACAGTTAATCGAGAAAGGTATGAAATTTACCGTTACCTCTTACAGAAAATTACTGTTGAGAATTTACCAGCAGACCATGTAGCATGGGATTTAAACAGACAGGGAGTACCGTCACCCAGAAATGGTAGATGGTATGGTAACACTATCCAGCGGATTCTTTTGGATGAAACACATTTAGGTATGGTCATTTCTAATAAGAGTGCTGGTGATGGTCACAAGGTAAAGCGAAGCAAGGACAGCAAGGATGTAATTTATTTTCCAAGGGAAGAATGGGTTATTGTTGAGAACTGTCACGAAGCTGTTAAAACTGAAAAAGAGCATGCTAAAGTGCAAATGTTTTTCTCCAGAGTGATAACAACAACCCCAAAGAAAAGGGGTAGTAGGATATATCCCCTGTCTGGTTTAGTAAAATGTGCAAGGTGTGGTCATACTATGGTAGTTAGATATCGGTCTGATAATAAAACCATAGGACAGATTTTACCCTGCTGGTACAAAGATAAATATGGAACGAAATGTAGCAACAGTGGTGGGAAATCTATGATTGCTCAAACGTTTATATTGGGAGAATTAGCATTGTATGAGAAGGAATTAAGGCTGTCTACATCTGGTGATATTGCTGACAATAAAAGTCTAGTTAAAGAGATTGACATGACCCTTACAGAAATATCCAAGCTAGAACGCAAGGTCACAAAGGTCAACGAACTGGTTGAAGAAGAATTTTACACCATGATAGAGGCAAGGCAGAGAAAAGCTGAAATCAAAGTTGCTCTGGACAGTGCGGAAACTAAACTTAATCTTCTGCAACTAAAGTTAGACAACAGTAAAGAAATGACCGATATCGAACGTCTTAATATCATCGACAAATTTCAGGTTCAAATTACAAAAGGCAATCTTACTGACACAGAATTGAATGAACTGTATAAATCTATAATATCCCACATTGTTTGGAATAGGAAAGATGACACTTATGTAATAGAAGTAAATTTTCTATAGGGACTTAAAGTATATACAGTTGCTCTGGGATATACTATCAGAAATGAACTATAAAGGAGGTGTTGCCCATGATAACCACTCAAAAAATGCCCAATAGATTATCCAAGGAAAAATCACCATATCTTCTTCAACACGCGAATAATCCTGTAGACTGGAATCCTTGGGGAGAAGAAGCTTTTCAGAAAGCGAAGGCTGAGAACAAGCCAATTTTCCTATCTATTGGGTATTCTTAGTGGGTCACGAAGTTTACATGTCACTGGTGGCACTCCTGTTTCTAAAACAAATTGAAGGAAACGAACGAGTTCAGCATTTCTACGCCGAACCCGTTCGTTTCTATTTATAAGCGTTTTCATACCATTCTTTTGAGATATTAATCGCAACTGAATCCTGACCACCATTAACAACACTTCTTCAAAATCCCCCTATACTGAATGGGTTTTTATCATCTGAGACCTCTTGAATTATTACAATAGGGTCTGAAATCAGTCCATATTTTTCATCTTCCGGATACGTCACTGCAATGGTAGGATTATTACCGGCATATGCTATAATACTCTCCATTGAATCCCATTTCGTGCATAGAAAAAAATGAGCGTGTTCTCTTTGCTCAACAATTTTCAAATAGGCGCCCCTGTTTCCCTTAATTGCCAAGGTATCTTCTACTCCAGTTTCATTTTCATATTTTTCAAATGCATCTTTCATTTCAATTGGAACAATTCCATGCCATGTTCTTGATATCATTTTTCATTCACCTCTTCAATTATCGCCAATACATCATCAGGCAAACCCAAATCAATGTAAGAATTTTCGACCAATTCTCAGCCAATAATTCCTTTAATTGACTCAGCACATATTGATACTGCTTTATCTATCTCTTCTTCGTTAATAGTCAATGGTGGATTAAAGTATAGCACGTTCCCAAGTGGTCTTAAGATCAGACCTTTCGCCAAAGCATTTTTGTAAATATGATAACCCATTCTAAGTCTTGAATCATATTCTTCCTTTGTGTTCTTGTCAATTACCAATTCCATAGCATTTACTAAGCCAATATGTCTAATTTCGCCAATATGTGAATGATCAAATAAGGCTCCATTTAATTTATTGTGAAGATATTCTGCTCTTACTGCGGCTTTCTCCAAAATATGATCTTCTCTTAATAGTTTCAGAACGGCCAATGCCGCTGAACAGCCAAGAGGATTTCCACTATAGGTATGGCTATGCATGAATGCCTTTCCTTCATTATAATCTGCGTAAAATGCATCGTAAATTTCATTGGTCGTAATAGTTATAGCCATTGGCATATAACCGCCTGTCAAGCCTTTGGAGATACACATAATGTCAGGGCTTACCTCCGCATAATCAAAGGCAAACATTATTCCTGTTCTGCCAAAACCTGTCGCAATTTCATCTGCAATTAAAAGCACGTGATACTTATCACATAAGGCACGAAGTTTTTTCAAATAGATGGCAGGATAGATTCTCATACCAGCACTTCCTTGGAGCAGCGGCTCTACAATCATTGCACAGGTTTCATCTGCATGTTCAGCAAATGCCCTTTCCGCATGCTCAAAACATTCAACATTACAATCACTTCTGCATTTTCCATAAGGGCATCTATAGCAGTCGGGGGCTTCCACATGAATGGTGTCCATTAACATAGGCTTATATATTTTGGCGTATAAATCCATATTTCCAACCGACAATGCTCCAATAGTTTCTCCATGATACCCTTCTGTCAGACACATGAATTTAGTTTTCTTTTGATGTCCTGTCTGATACTGATATTGAAAGCTCATCTTTAAGGCGCATTCTACCGAGGCAGAACCATTGTCCGAAAAATTAAACTTGGTAAGTCCTTTGGGTATAATCTCCATTAACTGTTCGCAAAGAGCAATGGCCGGTTCATGCGAGAAGTTGGCGAAGATAACGTGCTCTAACTTATCCAGTTGCAACTTTATAGATTTATTAATCTCTGGATTACAATGTCCTAAAAGATTGCACCACCATGAACTTACGATATCGATGTATTCCTTACCTTCTTTATCGTATAAATAGACTCCTTTTCCATGGTCGATAATAATCGGCTTTAGTTCTTCATAATCTTTCATCTGTGAACAGGGGTGCCAGATATACTTTAAGTCCTTTTCTACTAAATTCATCTTTACCCTTCTTTCTGTTTACTTTCAGGGCTGTCAGTCATATAAGTCAACGAGTTTATCTGCATCCATGTTAAGTTCTGTATCATTGTTTTTTATGAAAGCTAATACAGGAAGACCTGTCATGATTTCTACCATCTTTTTATTATCTTCTTCCATAACATTGCCTTCATGGCAATGATTAAATATGATTCCCTTCATTGAAATATTTTTCTGCCTCATATATTCAACCGTCAATACTGCTGCATTTATAGTTCCTAGCCCAGCATCTGCAATAATCACAGTACTTAAATCCAATTCCTCAATTATATCCTCAAGCATAATCTTGATATCGTCATAACGAATAGGACATATGATTCCTCCGCTGCCTTCCACGGTAACATAGTCATATTGGGAGGCTGCTTTCTTGTAGGCAGCCTTAACAACATCCATTTCCACAGGATTGCCTTCTATCCTAGCTGCCAGATGTGGGGAGACTGGCTTTTCATAAACATATGACACAAGATTTTCTATCTTTTCTCCAATATTCGCTACCCGATTAACGTAGTCTGCATCACCTGGAATTAAACCATTCTCTGTAACTTCTGCCCCACTTAATGCAGCTTTATAATATCCTGCCTTGTATCCGGCATCACGAAGTTTTTTCACAATTAACCCCGTAACAAAAGTTTTTCCGACATCAGTTCCCGTTGCTGTAATAAAAATTCCTTTACTCATTCCATAACACAGCCTTATAACCTAATTTCTTTAAGAGTTCCATATCTTGTTCAATAGAAATTCCAGATGTGGTAAGCATGTCTCCTGAAATAGCTGCATTTGCTCCTGACTGGAAACATTTTAATCCCTTGTCCGCTAATAATCCTCGGCCACCTGCAAGACGAATTGAGGCATTCGGCACCAAGAAACGGAATACCGCTACAATTCTGCACATATCCTCATTCGTAAGTTTCTTCACATTTTCGTAAGGAGTCCCGGGAATAGGAATCAGAATATTCACAGGAATCGAACGGATACCTAATTCTCTAATGGTAAGCACCATGTCAATTCTGTCTTCCATGGTCTCGCCAAGTCCCATAATACCTCCGCTGCAGACATTCAAGCCTGCCCTTTTAGCAGCCTTTATCGTCTCAATCTTTTCCTCATAAGAATGGGTAGTACAAACTTTTGGAAAGTTTCTTCTGGAGGTTTCCAAGTTATTATGTACTCTGCTTACGCCCGCCTCTTTCAATTTAATGAACTGTTCTTCAGCCAAAAGTCCAAAGGAAGTACAAACAGCAATCCCTGTTTCGTTTCTAATAACGCGTATGCTTTCACATACCTTATCTACTTCCTGTTCGTTCAGTTTCTTAGACGAGGTAACTATGGAATAACGAAGTACTCCTCTTTGATCGTTGTACTTAGCCTGTTCCACAAGTGTTTCGGTATCCAGAAGTGAATATTCTTCTATTTTAGTACTGGAAAATGCTGATTGAGCACAATATTTGCAGTTTTCGGCACATCTTCCACTCTTCCCATTAATGATGGCACAAATATCAAAGTGGTTTCCGCAAAAGTGTTTTCTTATCTCATTTGCAGCAGAGCAAATTTCTTCTAATGGAGCGTCGGCAATGATCATTGCTTCTTCCTTTGATATCATGGCTCCATTTATTACTTTTTCGTTGTAATGTCGAATACTATTCATTTATTCTTCCCTCCCTCTTTGATACTTGTTGACAATATTCCCAATAGCCTCAGCCGTGCGTTTCAGTTCTTCCTTGGTATGAGTTGACATCAATGTTACTCGAAGCCTCGCGCTCCCTTTCTTAACGGTAGGGTATCGAATAGCTGAAATATAATAACCTTGTTCAAATAATTCCTTCGATATCTCCATTGCTTTTTTCTCATTACCAATAACAATCGGAATAATGGCAGTTTTTGAATCCGCCGCAATTCCCGATTTTCTCAAACATTGACAAAAGTATCGGACATTTTCCTGCAATGCTTGTACCCTTTGAGGCTCATTCATTATTAGTTCAATTGCTTTTATTGAGGATGCCATAACAGCAGGGGACAAGGAGGTCGAAAATATAAAACTTCGTGATTTATTTTTTAGATATTCAATCAAGATTTGTCTTCCACATACAAACCCACCTTCACTTCCAATTGACTTGCTTAATGTTCCCATAATAATATCGGGTTTTTTATCTAGATGGTAATATTCTACTGTCCCTAGTCCTTTTTCACCGATTACCCCTGTGGCATGTGCCTCGTCGATCATAGAAAACAACCCATATTTCTCCGCGATTTCTAATAAGCGCGGCAAATTCACGATATCGCCATCCATGCTAAAAACAGCATCACTTACGATCAATCCTTTCACACACGGATTGGCCTTTATTTTATCTTCTAAGTCGTTCATATCATTATGATGATATACTACAATTTTTGCCTTACTTAATCGGCACCCATCGATGATACTGGCATGATTTAACTCATCGCTAAAGATAATATCATCCTTTGAACAAAGTGCAGAAATAATCCCCAGGTTTGCCATATATCCGGTATTATAAACTAAAGTTGCCTCGGTCTCTTTGAATTTTGCTAATAACTTTTCCAACTGATTATGTATTATGGTTGTACCTGTCGTTAAGCGCGATCCACCCGAGCCTGCACCGTACTCCTCCACAATTTTAATGGTATAGGTTTTTACCTGTGCATCATTCGACATATCCAAATAACTGTTAGAAGCGAGCATAAGCATATCTTTACCCTGAAAGCTGACATGAGCACTTTGGGCTGAAGAAAGTTCATTCATACTTCGGTACAAGTTGTTGTTTTTAAAATTTTCTAATGTATTCTCTATGAAATTCCATTTATTATTCGTAAGGGAACGTACATTTTTAACTAAAACCTTTTGCTTTTCCAGATAGTCAATGCAGCTTTGGACTTCAGAAACTCCCCCCCTATAGAGAAAGATCCTGCCACCATCCTGACTTCCTATTTCTTTAAGTTTTGTAATACGTACATAGCCTGTTTCCTTAGACGCTACATAACCTGTTACATAATCCGGATCATCAGAAATACAAATCTCACCAATAATATTTGGAGCATACGCTACCTTCGTGGCTAATACGATCGCTTCATTATAGTGGTTCTTGACTTCTTTATTTTCTGGCAGGAAAGAATCATCTGCATCCATATAGGTAGCACGAATTCCTCTCTCTTGGTCAGGCTCCAATCTTTCCAAGGTGTCTACATCCAACAAGATAGCGCCCCGCATATTATTGGTTTCGTGTAATTTCTCGACAATTTCCTTGGCATTTCCAATATTCATCTTTTCAAGAATAATTGCTATCCTTGTGAGACCCTCTTGATAATTTTCTACATGAACAGTGCTGACAGGTAATGAATCCAAGTATAAAATATCATCTTTATTCAGATTCTCAATTTTAAGATTAATAAAATTCGCTTTACCTTTGGCATGGTTCAACGCTCTATTTAATAAAGCTTCCAAATATAAACCAATGCTGCCTTCACTTACTATTTTCTCTGCGCCTGAAATATGTTTGTCTATTCCATCTTTGCGATTACTTGCTCTCATTTTCAGACTATATAGCTCCATAACCTTCACCTGATTTCTTAAATCTAAATTTAATCTCCTGTAAAAATTTCCATACCATAATAGAAACATAAAAAAATTAAAAATCTCGAACTTGGAATCATCAAGCACAACACGTAGAGGTTAAAAAATTTTTCACCTTTGTTTCGGTAAAACTCTGTAATTAAATAATATATATTTTCCTTTCTTATTGTCAACTATTTTTTTATAATTAGGTTTACAATGAAGACGGATTTCCGTGACAATTTTAAGTCAGGCTTTTATAGACCAGTTTCAGATTTAAGAAACAGCGCAAATTACATTTCAGAGTTCTCCAAATAAATTAAGAGAGCCAATTTTAATTTTGGTTCTCCCCAATTGAAAGATTGATGAGATAAATTACTTATCACTGATGTCAATCCAATTACTATAACAAAATCTCTTTACTTTTTACAATAAAAACTCCACTAAAATAAATACCCCCCTTTGCCGATTTCACAACAAAGGGAGGTCGCTGTATCTTGACTCAGAAGTGAAAATATAAAAAGCGCTTGTCTATCCAAGCTAATATATTTTGATACATTTGTAATATAGGTCTTTAACGAAGGTTATAATATACTGCCTATTAATCCTTTGACCTTCAATATTCTTCTTTCGTAAAAGCTTAACAGCAACAAAAATACATACAGTGCCATAAATTACCTTCATCTAGAATTCAACAAATTGCTAGAATATTCCTGCCAAATACTAGCTTCAAAAAAACAATAAACCAGAGCATATCAAAGATGTTCTGGTAAAAGAAATTATAAACTTATTTAATTCCCGTTCACAAATCCATATGACTCAACACTTTAACATAATTGACTTTTTGATAACCTCGCTTTAAGGTTAACAAAAAAACCGTTAATTCAGTTAGAAGAAAAATCAAATTGAATTACTCGACATTTTATGGGAATTATAGCTATGTAAAAGGTCATACTAGATTAAATGTTATAAATGAGATTAATTCTAGAGGAGGTGATTGCCCATGACAACAATGAATAAAATACCCAATAGATTAGCTAATGAAAAGTCTCCCTACTTGCTCCAACACGCATATAATCCAGTTAACTGGTATCCATGGAGCGAAGAGGCTTTTCGTATAGCGAAAACAGACAATAAACCTGTTTTTTTATCTATTGGGTATTCGTAGTAGTGTAGTTTACCGACCTGTCACTGGTGCCACGTTATGGAACGGGAATCCTTCGAAGACGATGAAGTAGCAGCCTTACTCAACCGCTACTTTGTCTCCATTAAAGTGGACCGTGAAGAACGCCCGGATGTTGACCATTTGTACATGGCCTTCTGCCAAGCACTGACTGGGTCTGCTGGTTGGCCGCTTACCATTATGATGACGCCCGATAAGAAAAAACCCTTCTTCGCTGGGACTTACTTTCCCAAAACTCAGCGCTATGGCCATAAGGGACTAATGGAGCTCTTAGAACAAGTGGGCATGCTCTGGGAAACGGAAGAAGAAAAATTACGAGAATCTAGCGATCAGATCGTTTCCGCGGTCCAATCCCAGCGATCTCTCCCCACTAAACCAACGACCCTCTCTTCTCCAATCAACGACCTCTCCTCACAGGACGATCAGAGCTCAACGTCCGAAGCATTTCAAGCTTGGGGCAAAGAGGTTATCTCTAACGCTTATGAGATCTTAGCCCACAGCTTTGATGCTCGTTTCGGTGGATTCGGTAGCGCACCAAAATTTCCCACGCCCCATACTCTTACGTTTCTTCTTCGTTATGCTCAAGACCACCCACAGGACAAAGCTCTAGAAATCGTTCGCAAAACCCTTGACGGTATGGCTCGAGGGGGTATCTATGATCATGTTGGGTTCGGATTTGCCAGGTACAGTACAGACGAAAAATGGCTGGTCCCTCATTTCGAAAAAATGCTCTATGATAATGCCCTCCTCGCCTTAGCTTACTTAGAAAATTATCAAGTGAATCGCCTGGAAAAAGATGCCCAAATCGCACATGAGATTTTCAGCTATGTGCTTCGAGATATGACCTCCCCAGAGGGCGGATTTTACTCTGCTGAAGATGCTGACGCCGAGGGAGTAGAGGGAAAATTCCATGTTTGGACTCCCCAAGAAATTGAAGCTGTATTGGACAAAGAGACCGCTGCTAAGTATTGTGCTGTCTATGACATCACTTCAAAGGGTAACTTTGAGGGGAAAAATATCCCCAACCTTTTACTAGGTACTTTAGGGAAAATCGCCCAGGACAACGCGCAATCTGAGAATGACGTTTTACGCTCCTTAGAAAAAGCACGCCAGACCTTATTTGCCACACGTGAGAAACGAATTCACCCCCATAAAGACGATAAAATATTGACAGCCTGGAACGGGCTTATGATTGCGGCGATGGCCAAAGGAGCTCAAGCCCTTGGCAATAACCTCTATCTGGAGGCCGCCGAAAACGCTACAAACTTCGTTCTAAGCCACCTTCGACGCAGTGATGGTCGCCTCTTGGCCCGTTTCCGAGCAGGGGATGCTGCCTACCTCGGGTATTTAGACGATTATGCATTCCTGATTTGGGGACTTCTAGAGCTTTACACCGCTAGTGGTAAACCCCAGCACCTTCAAACAGCGCTTCAACTTCAAGCCGAACAAGATCGACTCTTTTCGGACGAAGAAGGGGGTGGGTACTATCTTACTGGTTCAGATGCTGAAGAGCTTCTTTTCCGTCCTAAAGAAAGCTATGACGGAGCAATTCCTTCCGGTAATTCTATCACTGCGCTCAACCTTTTCCGACTCGCTCGGTTGACGGGTGACGAACGGTGGGAACGTCAAGCTGAACAACAACTTCTTGATTTTCGCCCTGTCCTCGAGGAACATCCCTCAGGATATACAGCTTTTCTGCAAGCCCTCCAGTTTGCACTTCATCCCAGCCAGGAATTGATTTTAGCGGGTTCCCTCGATATGGTAGAGCTGCCAGAAATGCGTGATCTTTTCTTTTCCACGTATCGGCCCTACGCCTCGGTTTTATACCAAGAAGGAAGCCTTGAGGAGGTTGTCCCTTGGATCGAAGATTATCCTGTCATATCAGATCAAATGACAGCCTATCTTTGCCAAAACTTTACTTGTCAACGCCCAGTACATCAGATCGAAGAATTCAGAGCCCTTCTACAAAACTCCTCCTAAGAACATAAAATAAGCCTGCCCTTTGGCAGGCTTATTTTATGTTCTTAGCCTTAATGATCTATTACTTAATGATCTATTACTTAATGATCTATTACT
>LADV01000277.1 GCA_000961805.1 Peptococcaceae bacterium BRH_c23
AGCCGGGGGTACCACTCCCACTTGTAGAAGTGGGAGTCTCACGATTGGATGAAAAATTGGTGCAATTAGTTACGGCTGAGGTATTGCGCCAATTAGGACAGGTGCCTTTGGCTACTCACGACAAAGCTATCCAGCGTCCCCAACAGGCTTTGGCTATTTTTACCGGGGGAACGATTGGACTTGAGCAAAGTTTAGTAGAACTTCAGAAAATACAGGCCCTAAATATTGAGCTAACGGTCGTTCTTTCAGCGGCTGCTGAAGAAATTGTGGGGATTAAGCGAATTAGAGATTGTTTGGGTAGTGACACAAGTGTGGTAACTACCCAGTCTTCCTATCCAGGTAAGTTATTGCGGGAGGCCGATATCGTCCTCGTCCCTGTGCTTACCCAAAATACGGCTGCCAAGTTGGCTTATACATTGTCTGATACCCTAGCTTCAACTCTCATAATGCAAGCCTTAATGCTGGGCAAGCCCGTATTAGCGGCTATAAATGCAGCAGATCCTCTGGATAGCTGGCGGGTAAAGGGGAATATGGGGAAATGCCCTCCAGGACTCTTGCAAGCTTTGCGAGAAAATTTGCGAAAAGTAGAAGGGTATGGAATTCGGCTCGTGCAAGTTGATGACTTAGCTGCGGGAAGCCAAAAAATATTGGATCGTAGGGTTAAAACGTCCATAAGTCTTCCACAGGCAAAAAAGAGTGTGATGGACGCTGCAGCTATAAAAGTTGCTGCAGGTAATGGCCTTAAGAGTATTACTGTTTCTCAAGGAACGATTATCACTCCTTTAGCCCGAGATGTAGCTCGAGATTATGGTATAGAGATTGTTCAGGATCATAGTTAAATAAATATTTACTCGAGGAGTAATATATCATGAAAGTTTATACGAAAACCGGAGATGAAGGACAAACAAGCTTGTTGAGCAAACAACGGGTTTTTAAGGATGATGCGCGGGTAGAAGCCTATGGCACAGTAGATGAGGCAAATTCAGCTATGGGCTTAGCAAAGTCCCTTATCAAACCATCATGGGCTATTGATATCATTCATCAAATTCAGGTAGAATTAATTTCCTTAAATGCAGATCTGGCGACAGATACCATGACTGCAGTTGACTATCGAATAACCCCGGAGCATGTTGAGGGGCTAGAATCACTGATTGATTCCTTAGAACAAAGACGTATTCCGCAAAGAGGTTTTGTAACGCCCGGGGCTACCTCAGCCAGCGCAGCTCTGGACCTGGCACGAACCATTGTGCGCCGTGCAGAGCGCTGTGTTGTTAGTCTTAAAAGAACAGGGGAAGTGACTGTACCTGTTTCACTATATTTAAATCGCCTTTCAGACTTGTTATTTGTTTTAGCCAGATGTGTAGAGCAAGAAGAAATAGTCGGCACTGTTACTAGTAAGGTACTATCTGTGTTAAAGGGCGAAAAAGCAAATAGTGTAAAGGAGGATCAATGTAGTATGTTAGCTAAAGCAAAAAAAATGATAGCAGCAGCGGAAGAAAAAGCCCTTGAAATTGGGGTACCTATGGTTATCGCTGTCGTTGATATGGGGGGGAATCTGGTTGCTCAACACCGCATGGATGGAGCACTACTGGCCAGCATTTCAATATCTCTTGATAAAGCATACACTGCAGTTGCGTTGAAAATGCCTACCGATCAAGCGGCTGCCTTAGTAACGCCAGGGCATCCCCTATTTGGTCTCAATACTGCGAATGGGGGGAGATTAATCGTTTTTGGCGGTGGATTTCCTATTATTGAGGCCGGAAATATGATCGGCGGATTGGGCGTAAGCGGTGGCAGCGTAGATGAGGATATGATGGTTGCTAAGGCCGGTATGGCTGCTTGATGAGCAGTAGCCACTACTGGAAGGAGGAGAATATATGAGTGTAGATCAAGCCCTGATTGTAAAAATAACATCAGAAGTTTTAGCCAAGATACAGAGTGAACTCGTTCAACCAAAGTTGAACATCGAGACTTCGGTGGGGGAGTCTACCCCCACCGAAGCAGAGTACGGGGTACCACTCCCACTTGTAGAAGTGGGAGTCTCACGACTGGATCAAAAAGTCCAACCTTGTCAGGATAGTGGCATTTTTACTACGGTTGATGAAGCTGTGGCAGCAGCTCGGATGGCCTATAAAGAGTTAAGAACTCTGTCACTTGAGAAACGGGAAGAACTAATAAAGGCAATGCGGAATGTGTCTTTTGAAAACGCCACTATGCTGGCTCAAATGGCAGTAAAAGAGGCAGGAATGGGTCGGGTAGAAGATAAAATCATAAAAAATGAGCTTGTTGCCTTCAAAACTCCTGGGACAGAAGACTTGTGCACGGAGGCTTGGAGTGGTGACTGTGGGCTGACTTTAGTTGAAATGGGGCCTTATGGCGTCATTGGCGCAATTACACCGACGACCAATCCTTCAGAAACGGTTATTTGCAATGGAATTGGCATGATTGCTGCTGGTAATGCCGTATTTTTTTGTCCCCATCCCACAGCAAAAAATACATCCAAGAAGACAATAGCCCTTTTAAATGAAGCGATTGTCAAGGCTGGTGGTCCCATGAATCTATTGACATCGGTAGCTGATCCATCTATTACTGCAGCGAATGCTATGATGAGACATCCGGGAATCAATATGCTGGTAGCAACAGGTGGTCCTGGGGTTGTTAAAATTGTATTATCTTCGGGTAAGAAAGCCATTGGTGCAGGTGCTGGGAATCCCCCAGTCATTGTTGATGAGACGGCTGATATTGAAAAAGCAGCTCGGGATATTATAGCAGGATGCTCTTTTGATAATAATTTACCTTGTATTGCAGAAAAAGAAGTCATTGCCATAGGGTGTATTGCTGATAAGCTGATCACTTATATGCAAAAATACGGAGCATATTTGATTTCAGGCTCAAGGATTGATCAGTTGTTGGAAGTTGTCATGACAGCAACAGAAGAGAAGATGGCAGAAGGGTGTACGGAAAAACCGAAAAAAATATATGGTATCAATAAAGAGTTTGTTGGTAAAGACGCAAAGTATATATTAAGTAAGATCGGCATTGATGTGCCTGATACTATACGGGTTGTTTTGTGCGAAACCCCAGCGGATCACCCCTTTGTTATCGAAGAATTAATGATGCCAATACTACCAGTTGTACAAGTGAAAGATATTGACGCAGCGATTGAACTGGCTGTGAAAGTAGAGCATGGTAATCGGCACACGGCTATGATGCATTCTAAAAACGTTGATAATCTGACTCGGTTTGCCAAGGCCATTGAAACAACAATCTTTGTAAAAAATGCTCCTTCTTATGCAGGAATCGGGGTTGGTGGGGAAGGCTTTATTACCTTCACAATTGCCGGACCTACAGGAGAAGGTTTGACTTCAGCACGTAGTTTTACCCGGCAAAGGCGATGTGTTCTGGTTGATGCGTTTTCCATCATTTAGATTGAGATATCGAATAGGTAGGGAGTCGATAGAAAATGCGTGACGAGATTGTTGCAGCAGTTAAGGCGGCCGGCGTGGTGGGAGCTGGAGGAGCTGGCTTTCCCACGCATGTCAAGATAAATGCCAGTGTTGACATAGTGATTGCCAATGGTGCAGAATGTGAGCCATTACTGAGGGCGGATCAGCATATTATGGCTGAGCAAAGTACGAAACTAATCTTAGGATTGAAGACTGTCATGTTGGCCACTGGAGCGCGTCAAGGATATGTTGGACTGAAGCGTAAATATGAGGAAGCAGTCAGCAATCTTCAAAGAGAAATAATAGAAATGAGCGAAAATACAATCCAGTTATTCTTCCTCCCGGACATTTATCCGGCGGGCGATGAACAGGTGCTTGTATATGAAGTGACAGGTAGAATCGTACCAGAAGGTGGTATTCCACTCCAGGTGGGCGTGGTCGTTGCCAATGTTGAAACATTAGTGAATGTCGCCCATGCTCTCGAAGGTAAGGCTGTGACTGACAAATACGTTACGATTGGCGGTGCCGTAAGAAAACCGGTAACCCTTAAAGTGCCTATTGGCATGAAGGTGCAGGAATTGATTGATTTGGCAGGTGGATCTACTGTGGAGCCTTATGTCGTAATTGACGGTGGGCCCATGATGGGAAAGGTGATTGATCCAAATTCGCCTGTTACCAAGACAACAGGCGGTATCATTGTATTGCCAGTAGATCATTCCTTAGTGACAACCAAAAATACACCTTGGCAGATGATTGTTAATAGGGCCAAAGCCGTTTGCTGTAATTGTTTGGCTTGTACAGAAGCTTGTCCCCGTCATTTGCTAGGGCATAGCCTAGAGCCACATCGTGTCATGCAGGCTATCGGCAAAGGGCAGATTGGTGAGTCTGAGATCTATTCACGAGCCTTTCTCTGTTCTGAATGTGGAGCTTGTGATACATATGGTTGTACGATGGGGTTATCCCCGCGCAGAGTCAATGCAGAAATCAAAAAGCAGTTGACTAAGCAAGGAATAAAAAATCCCCAGCACTCTAAACCACAGCAGGTACGAACAAATCGTGAATATCATCTGATTCCGACTAAACGACTGATTGCCCGTTTGGGGATTTCCACCTATGATGTCAATGCGCCGCTTAGTGCACAAGAGATGATTGTGAGGGAAGTAAAGTTACACCTTTCTCAACATCTGGGAGCACCTGCCATACCTATCGTTAAGGCAGGAGATAACGTTGCAAGAGGGGATCTGATTGCGGTTATTCCTGAAGGCGCAAGTTTAGGGGCAAATTTGCATGCCAGTATTTCGGGACAGATAGTAATGGTAGATAATAATTGTATCGGCATTAGAAGAGTTTAAAGCTACAGGAGGTGATGAAAACTATGAAGCGAGCTATAGGCTTACTGGAACTAAAAAACATGACCAAAGGGATTTTGGCGGCAGATGCCATGCTAAAGGCTGCCAATGTTGAAATGATTATCTCTCAGCCCATGTGCCCTGGCAAGTATGTCGTAATGGTAGCAGGGGATGTGGGAGCCGTGCAAAGTGCGGTAAAAAGTGGGCGAACA
>LADV01000023.1 GCA_000961805.1 Peptococcaceae bacterium BRH_c23
ACAAAGGGCGGAGCTTGAACTAACCAGGCATTAAATTTGTCCAAGTTGATTTCACTGGGGTAATAAGCCAATTCATTGGCAATTTCTTCGCGAAACTCACCTTGGTGAATATATTCGCTTCGAACTATAACCGATATTTTACTGTTAGCTAAGGATTCCCCTTGAATTTCTTCAATAGCCTCTTTAGTCTGTTGAGGTCCTTTAAAAATAGCAATGGCAGTTTTGAGCATTTTGTACCCCCCTAAAAATATACCTTTGGATTTTTCTTAGTATGTCCAAAATTCTAACCCTAAAGCAAGGCTTGCAGGAGAAATATAAACCTTTGGAGAATAATTTTAACTACGTAATTGCGAAAAATGTTCTTATATCTTATAGAATGAGTTAATTAGGAAACGGGGAGAGCCATTTATGAAGATTCGGATTGGAAATGAGCTTCTAACTGAACACGTTCGCGTACGGATTCGGGTAGATTATCGCGGAGAATCAAAAAGTGGACGATTTTTCTTTGGAGGCAAGAGTAAAGAACTAATGGCTGAATCGATCCGGGAACAACAGGTTGCTTTACTTCGCAATGTTCCACTGCAAGGTATCTTTATTGAAGATATCGATTTGAGTCTAGATATCTATACTGTGACAGAGAGTGAGGGGAGACGCTCCCAAGAGGTTGCTTATGCCCCTATTATTTTGACACTTCGGATCGAGAACCTCGACGATTTGCTTCCTATCCTGATTAAACCCGAGTTTCGAAAGATTGAGTTTCTTAGTCCTGAAACAGTTTCACTTCACCGCTTGGATATGGAACGCCTGCTCTTTCGGTTAAGTCAATCATTTCAGCAAGAGATGAAACTATTAGAACATAAATATTCACGTTAGGCTTGGATGAGTTAACAAATTTCACTGGGAAGGGGTTACAGCTAACCCCTTCCTAAACTTTTGGAAGACGAAATTTTGAATTTTATATTGAAATTTCTATTAAATTGAATTAATATAGGGATAAGTGGTCTGACAGTCAGACACAGCCAGACAAAAACTAAATAAATGGTAGATATCTTCATTTTTAAGGGGGTAAATGGATGTTAGCTCGTGAAGTCTTACAAGAACTAGTTCAAGTGCTCGGTGCAGAGAATGTCCTCACAGAGCAGGAAGACTTACTGACCTATGCTTATGACGCAACCGCTGCCATGAAACATCATAAGCCGGATGTAGTGGTTTCGCCCCTTTCTACCGAACAGGTGTCAGAGGTTGTAAAAATTGCCGTACGCCATCAAATCCCAATCTATCCACGTGGTTCAGGAACTAACCTTAGCGGGGGAACCATTCCCACTAAGGGGGGGATCGTACTCTCCATGCTCAATCTCAACAAAATCCTAGAGGTAGATCAAGATAATTTAACAGCAACTGTTCAACCTGGAGTGATCATCCAAGCTCTCAATGATGAAGTGGTTAAATTAGGTTTGTTGTATCCCCCGGATCCAGGAACCGTGACAACAGCGACCATGGGTGGTTCGGTATCCGAATGCTCAGGTGGATTGCGCGGACTGAAATACGGAGTTACCAAGCATTATATTATGGGCCTACAATTGGTCTTAGCCAATGGAGAAGTCATTCGTTGGGGTGGAAAAACGGTCAAAAACGTCACAGGGTATGATTTAGTTGCCCTCTTTACCGGCGCTGAAGGAACACTGGGGATTATCACGGAAATTATCGTGAAGCTGATACCAGCCCCAGAGGCACGCAAAAGCATTCTAGCCATTTTTGATGATGTCGATAAGGCTGGGAAGGCCATTGCTTCTATTATTCGCAATAAGATTATTCCAGCAACCCTCGAAATTATGGATAATGCGACCATTCAAACAGTTGAGCATTTCGTGCATGCGGGGCTCCCCTTGGATGCAGAAGCCGTGCTGTTGGTTGAAGTAGATGGGTATAAAGAAGTAGTTGAGCGGGAAGCAGTTTTGGTCGAGCAAATTTTACAGGCTGAGGGAGCTACTGAGGTGAAAATTGCCAAAAACGATAAAGAACGGGATCTATTGTGGTTGGCTCGCCGAAGTGCCCTGCCCGCTCTTGCTCAGAAAAGACCGACGACAGTCTTAGAAGATGCCACGGTTCCACGCAGCAAAATTCCCGATATGCTCAAAGCAATTCGTAGAATTGCCGAAAAGCATCGTCTTCAAATTGCCACATTCGGGCATGCCGGAGATGGTAATTTGCACCCTACAATTCTTACGGATGAACGGGATACAGACGAAATGAAACGAGTTCATCTTGCTGTAGACGAAATTTTCCAAGTGGCGATTTCTCTAGGAGGAACTCTTTCAGGGGAACACGGGATTGGGATTGCTAAAATGAAATATCTAGATTTGGAATTTGGAGAAGCCGGTGTTGCAGCATTACGACGTATAAAAGAAGCCCTGGATCCCAACTATGTGTTGAACCCTGGGAAGATTGTAAGGAGGGACTAATCGTGTCCGTATATAATTCGCTGGATTCGATTACCGATGAACTCCATAAATGTATGAAGTGCGGAAACTGCATGGCCGTATGCCCGATTTATAAAGAAACTCGTCAAGAAGTGGGCGTTGCCAGGGGAAAAATCAGTTTAGTGGAGTACCTTATTTCAGGAGAACTTGACATGACAAAGGGACTAGCGGATCGCTTTTCCCTTTGCACTACCTGCATGGCCTGTAATACCAACTGTCCTTGCGGGGTTCGATTTGATAAAATCATCCTTGCTGCAAGGGCAGAAGCTGTTCGCAAAAAAGGATTGCATTCAGTTAAAAAGATTGCCTTTACCGCGTTAAAGATGCAGAAATTGTTCGATTTAGGCATGAAGGCAGGTAGTGTATTCCAGGGCGTAGCCTTAAAGCACTTGCCTCATAAAAGTGATCGGATCGCGCGGATGCGTTTTGACGTTGGCATAGGAACTGAAAAAGTGTTTCCCATGTTGGCCAAGAAAACTTTGAGGTCTGAATTTCCTGAAGTAATATCGGTCAAAAACCCAAAAAAACGAGTGGCCTTTTTTACGGGGTGTATGATCAATTATTTCTACACAGACATCGGTAGAGCAGTCGTTGAGGTGCTTACTGAAAATGATATCGAAGTCGTCATTCCCAAGAACCAGGGATGTTGCGGTATTCCAGCCTCTGTCAATGGAGACGTTCACTCAGCCCGTGCCTTAGCAAGACGTAATCTGCGGGCCTTCGAAAAATTAGGTGCCGATGCCTTAGTCGTAGCCTGTTCTTCGGGAGGGACCGCTTGGAAGCATGTCTTTACTGAACTATTGGAGAATGATCAGGAGTTTAAAGCCTTGGCAGATAAATGGGCTGGAAAGTCCTACGATATTTCCGAGTTCCTTATTCATAAAGTACCCTTTAAAAAAGAAGGTTTAGGTCGTGTGGAACGCAAAGTAACCTATCATGATCCTTGCCACTTAAACCGTGGGCAGGGGATCAGCAGTGAGCCACGCGAAATCCTAAAGAGTATTCCCGGAGTAGAAGTGATTGAAATGAAAGAGCCAGGTCGGTGTTGTGGTATGGCCGGATCTTTCAGTATAGTACACCCTGATCTTTCCGTGCAGATATCAGATCGTAAAACGGCTGATATTGCCCTAACTCGTACAGACACCGTAGCAACGGGCTGTCCTGCTTGCCGCTTGCAACTGAAAAGTGGGGTTGAAAATGCTGGAATTGAGGAAGAAGTAGTGCACACAATCCAAATTCTCGCAGAATCTTATCGGTCAGGAAAAAAAAGGTAATTCCTTATTAAAGCTTGGTATTGCTCTAATCAAGGACTATTGAACATGGAAACACTCAACAAATAAGTGTTTCCATGTTCTTTTAAGTTCAGACTTGTGTTACACTATTTACTGGTACAATTATTGATACCAATGACGAGGAGTGAAAAAGGGTGAATCTAAAACCCATTAAAACCCGAAAAATTTACGAGCAGATTGTCGACCAAGTAGGACACCTAGTTGCTGAAGGACAGTTAAAACCCGGTGACCGTTTACCTTCAGAACGAGAATTAGTTGAGCGGTTTCAAGTAAGTCGAGCCTCTATTCGAGAGGCTATTAGTGCTCTTGAGATGATGGGTTTAATCGAAGTTCGTTCTGGAGAAGGAACGTACATTAGACAGGTTAACATTGAATCGGTGATTACCCCTCTCGCTTGGATGCTTTTCATTGAAACTGATTCGGATTTAGAGCTTTATGAAGCTCGAAAGATTTTGGAGGTCCAGGCTGCGGGATTAGCGGCAGAGAGAGCGGATGATGATGAGATCAAAGATTTGTATGAGGCACTAGAAATTATGCGCATGGACCTTGAAAACCATCGTTTAGGGGAAGATGCTGATCATCAATTCCATTACTCAATTGCTAGGGCAACGCATAATAAAATTCTAATTCGTCTCATGAATACGCTCTCCGATACTATGCAAAAATCGTTAAAATCAAGCCGCAGTCGACTCTACGAACGCGGTGACACCCCAAAGAAATTATATGATGAACATTGTAAAATTTATGAGGCGATAAAAAATCATGATGCAGAAAAGGCCCAAAAATTTATGTTGGACCATTTGCTCGGGGTCGAGAGACACTTGGCAAAGTATTTAAATATAGACTAAAAATGGCGGAAACACTAATAGTGCTTCCGCCTCTTTTTTAGTTTATTCAGACTTTCACTCTCATGCCGCTATGTGGCGTCACTGACGAATGCCAATGCGCCATAAAGGGCATCCTAGGAGGCATTCGTCACAGAAGTCTCGATGTCAGCCTTAGCTGAACAAGTTCTTATCGAAAGCTGATTGAAAAGTTGTAGTTAGAGGAAATTTGGGATTAAAAGCGAATAGTCATGTAGGAGGAAATGATAGTGAGGATAAGATTATGACATGTCAAATGGTATACTACAATGGGAACTGTCTTAATACGAAAAAGCCGTTTGCCCAGCCTTGTCAATTGTGTATAGAACGTTGTCCGCATCAAGCTATCTCAGAGTATCGACAGCTGGATGCTAAACAATGTACGGAATGCGGAGTGTGTATGGCCGTGTGCCCGAGTGACGGTTTTGCAGATCGGACCATGGACAATCTTCATGATTTTCTAATAGAGACTGAAAAAATTGTTTTAAATTGCCCTAAAGCAAGGCCCCTCGGGTTTGAAATCCCTTGCTTGGGAATATTTGATCGAGATAGCTGGATGACACTTGCGATTTTGGCTAAGGAAAAGTCTGTCACGATTATGACTGGTGTATGTTCAGATTGCGATGATCGTCTTGCTTGCGCAACGAGTGTTCAGATTTTTAAACAGGTTCATCTGGACTGGCCAGAGCATCCCCTTGTCCACATTCAAGTTCACTCGGATGAAGGGAGTGCTATTGAACCAGAGCCTGCAGTTGTTGCCCCTCTCCATTTGAAACGGAAAACAAAATCAGGCTGGAGGCAAATGAGCAAGGAAAAGATGGAAGAATGGCTACCAAGCCTGGCCGGCGATGATATATATCCAATACCCAAATCGCGTCAGTGGCTGATTGAGGCTTTAGGGGCTGCTTCAGAGGAGAAAATCCCCTTCAGAGCTTTAACCGTTTCCGATAGTTGTACAAGTTGCGGTGTCTGTGCAGCAATTTGCCCACAAGGCGCGTTACAAAAGCGAGAAGAGATGAATCCTGATCCGAGTACAGAGGAGCTTAACACAGAGGATAAGATCCAGAAATTGCGTCTTATTCTGGAACCCCAAAAGTGTGTTCATTGCCAGCGATGCGTGGAAACTTGCCCTCCAAAAGCATTATCATTTAAGCTTAAATCATTGTCACATCGTTTACTTACGGGTAAAATACTGATCCACGAGGGTCAGCCGGGGTATTGCATTCGATGTGGCAAACGGATTTTTGATAAGGCTGAATTATGTTTAGTCTGCGCAACCAGTAATCCTGATGGCCGCGGTTTTTTTTCGAACTAGCTTTATAGGAGCATGCCAGAGTGGAGGAGCTTAGGAATGGTGACTTCCGCAGCCGCACCCGCACTGGGCACTAGGCTCGTGTGCTTGTTTCTTAGGTTCGCGCAAAAGCTGATTGGCTAAATGAGTTACATGAGAAATGGGCTGTTGTTGAATCTCTTTAGCCAAATTGATAACTTCTTCGATTTCTTGGGGGGTTAAACCTAAGTTTAGGGCCGCTGTGACCGTAACACGAAGGGTTGCAAGGGCATTACAGGCTACTGCTGCAGATATTTGTACTAGAGCAAGGGTCCGTTGGTCGAGACTCATGAAACATTCCTCCTAATTTTGCTTTAGCTGTTCTTGGGACTTGCGATAATCTTAGCACAGAAGAGTTCTGAGGGCAAAGGGGAGGAAGTGTCTTAACATCCTACGCCGGTAAGTATTTCCATTGGGATCACGGCTTCGGCGATACTCTCCACTGGAGACTATCGTGTTTCATTGCTATTCGCTTGATGATATGGCTAAAACTCAAAACCTCTGGGCTTTCTGGTCGAATGCTATGCCGTCACGGTGCCTTACCGTCCATGGCGGCGCTCTAATCTCGAACGTTCTGTTCGAGTCTTGGCGCATTCGACACTTGGCACGTCCTGTGCCGGCGCATGTGAACCGTTGAGTTTCTTAAAAAAATTTGAAATCCTGTTCTTTTCCTGCATGGCTTTAAATCTTCTTTAAAGGGAAATATTATCATCAAAAGGAATTGGTGGTTTTTTGTAGAAAGTAAATAAAAGTGATAAATTTGCATAAAGTCAATATATATTAAAGATAATCATTATCTACTATTGAATCATGTTATATCGACAAAAAATAATTAAGTATTATGTGGGGACTTTATTATTTAGGAGGTGGATTGTATTGCAATTTTCCATAGGAGTAGAGTATGCATTACATTGTTTATTATATATGGTAGATATTCCATCAGGAAAGGCTGTTGGAATTAAAGATTTAGCGACATTTCAGGGAGTTTCAGAAACTTATTTATCAAAAGTATATACAAAATTAAGGAAAGCCGGGATTGTGAAGTCAATTTCAGGTGTTAATGGGGGATATGAGTTAGCACGTATTCCAGAAAGCATAACCTTTTGGAATATAGTTGAAGCAGTAGAAGGGACGACTCCATTATTTCAATGTGCAGAGATTAGACAAAATGAGATATTGTTTGATAAAAATAATTTACCTGATACATATACAAAATGTCCTTGCTTGATAAAAGTTGTAATGGTAGAAGCAGAAGACCAGATGAGACAGTATTTGAACAATAAGACTTTAGGATGGCTTCATGAACAAGTTAGTAACAAGATTCCTGAAGAGCATGGAAAAGCAACGATTGAATGGTTCAATAATACTAAATCGCGATAAAATTTAAGAAGCATAAAATTGCCACATCAGATTTCTCCAAAACGATTGTTTAATATGCGTGTCTTTGAATTGTCGAGACGAACATTCAAATTACGGAGAACAGCACTATAAATTGGTGTGGCTTTTTTGTAGGCATTAAAACTTAATTCGCTACGTCGAATTATGCTTATTATGCGTCGTAACGATCTTACAGAGGTTTAACGGGACATCCGCCCGTGGTGCCCTCTGGTCTCGTTAGGCTTATGTTGATATAAACAGCCCGATTATCCATTTCATTTTTAACAATATATCATGAAAAGAGGCAGCAGATATTCCATTAGAATATCTGCTGCCTCAACAATTGTCGGAGAACCGGTTATCTTTTTAGGTAAATATTATTTGACCTCCAGCTGAGATGTCATAAAATTCTCCTACTGTCAATATTTTTTCTACTTGATCGCAAAAATCTTCTTTTTTCAATTTGAACATCTCTACGCTAGCTAAGCAAGCATATATTTTGCCGCCAGCATCATCAATCATTTCGATAAATTCCGGTATTGGCGGAATATCTAATTCTTCCATCTGCTTCTTCATCATCCTAGTTGCAAAATACGACATTCCGGGAATAGCTCCAATTAAAGTGGGTATACCCATTGCCGGATTACCAACAGTGGCAACTTTAATATTGGCCATCTTCTTTTTAGTGATTGCATCCATTCCAAAAAATGTGAAAAATAGATTGGCTTCGATTCCTTGCATTCTTGCTCCATTAGCCATAATTAACGCTGGGTATATTCCCTCCAGAGATCCCTTTGATACAACAATCGAGACCTTTTTAATCTTTTCGTTATTTGACATTTTTCTTTCCCCTTCCATTTAAACACAACTAACAGGCTTGCTTAATCCAGCTATTTTAGCAGCCTTTAAGATAGGTCCTTCTGGAAACAGTGCATATAGTTCTTTGGTTGCAATACCGCCTGCATTTTTAACTCTTCTAATAGTTGGCATTTTTTCTGTTTCAGCAAAATCCTTCTGTAAGAATTCAATCACTTTCCAATGACCTTCAGTTAATTCGTTAATTCCAATTTCTTTTGCTATTGCCCAAGCTATTTCTTTGTTCCATTGAGCCTGATTAGTCAAGTATCCTTCTTCAGTAACGTCTACAGAATAACCCGCAATTACTTTTTCCATAGCTAATCCTCCCTAATTATTAGTGATTTCTATGCTTAAACATCAACCGATAATCCTTCAAGTTTCTTGCCGCTCTTTTTCATATCTGGCGAAACAGTAGGAATCGGAATGCCTTTCAATAGCATATTCCAGTAGATGTGTCTAAAAGCCAATTTCCCTAAGTGGTTTATTCTCGTTTCTTTTAAGAGTGAAAAAGGGCCAATCCCAGGCAGAGGAAATGTTCCTTCAACAGGCTCAATTTCATAATTAAAATCAATTAAAAGTGCTTTATGGTATCCTGATTCGATAAAACAGTTTGCGTGACCATCGAAGCTAGCAGTTAAAGGCTGATTATTAATATAACTTAGGATATTATGAGTTAGAATTTCTGCTTCAAAATGGGCGACAGAACCAGCCTTTGAAGCTGGAATATCGGTGGCATCCCCAATGACAAATATATTCTTGTGAGCTTTAGATTGAAGAGTATGTTTGTCAGTCGGTACAAAGTTTAAGTCGTCACCTAAATCAGAGCGTTCTATCAGCTTGCTTCCCATATTTACCGGAATCGTTACAAGAAGATCGTAAGTTACTTCTCTGTCATCCAACGATACAAGCTTTCTGCTTTCCGCATCTACATGACTCACATTGAAATTCTTAATTAAATCTATATTTTTTTGTGGAAAATAGTCACCTAAGACATCTGCACACTTCTGCTTCGTAAAGGCACTGTCTAGTGGAGTAACATAACTTAGTTCGACCTTTTTACGATTTTTTTTCTTTTCTGAAAAGAACCAGTCTGCAAGAAAAACAAATTCAAGTGGAGCAACGGGACATTTAATTGGCATTTCACTTATGTGAACAACTAATTTACCTCCCTCCCAATTTTTCAATTTATCCCTTAGGGCAACTGCACCCTCAATAGTATAGAAGTCGAAAATATCTTTTCTCCAGCCCTGGTCTACCCCTTCCACTTCTTCGGGGGCAATTTCACATCCTGTTGCAATAATTAATATGTCATAAGGGATAATTTTCTCGTCGCCTAATATGACTTGTTTTTTTTCTGCTTCAATCAACTCTATAGGAGCTTGAATATATTTCACCTCCTTTGGAAGAAGGTTAGTTTTTTCTTTTATTACGTCTTTTTCCGAATAGACCCCAAAAGGAATGAACAGAAACCCTGGTTGATAGTAATGTTTTTCATGTTGATCGACAATCGTTATTGACCATTCATTTTTGTTAACTTTCTTGACAAGATGATTGGCCATCATAGTTCCAGCGGTACCTGCCCCCAAAATTAATATTTTCTTCATATTTAACTCCCATTCCGCCTTCTTGATGTATAATTTCTCATGAAGGCTTAAATTTTTATTAACTGATCTTTAAAATATTTTCAAGTATTTTAGTTATTTCCTTTTTTATATCTTTTTCTTCAACTAATGCCTTTTCTATAAATTGCTCAACCATATGTTTATTAATCATTAGCTTAACCTTTGTCATGGAGGCGGTTACAGCCGCCATTTGTACCAAAATATCAGCGCATTCTTTTCCTCCTTCAATCATCTTTTCTATACCGCTGATGTGACCCCGAATAATTCTAAAACGGTTAATTATGGTTTCTTTCTCGGTGTCAACCATATTAACAACTCCTAATTTCTTCATTTACACTTAGTTCATACTTTAACTAGTAAAACCTTATTCCCGCCCCCGGGGGGGGAGGTTTAAAGTTATTGTACTATTCCTATGTGTTTGTGTCAATGGAAAATCCACAAAAATACCATTACAGACACGCTATAATAGAGCTATCAAGCTTGCTCTTGTTTCTCTTATTAATTTAAAAAACCTTGATACTCTCTGCTTTCAGAGATCTCAAGGTTTTATAGTAACGATTTACAAATCTAACTTATGGTGGGTTTGAGAGGACTCGAACCTCCGACCCCAATGTCATCAAGCTGTGCTGACATAATTAGGAAGACTTTTATTTAGCTTATAAATCGGCTAAATAAAAGTTGATAAAAATATTCAAAAAGATGCAAAAACCACTTGACTCTCACAAAATATCGCTATAATTATTTTGAATACCATTTATTGGCATATAGGATGAAGGACGTTATATCTATATGAAAAAACTTTTCTAGAGGGACTTATCCGTACAGAACAGCTTATTGACGATATTGTGTTTATGTGTGAAAATCTAAAGAAAGCTACCTGTTTTAAAGCAGCCCATTGTTATTCGGCGGAACTTGTCGTTCCGAGTAGGGTCCGGGAACCTACAGGAACTTACTCGGAACGACAACAAATGATACCTTGCGAGCAAGTTCCGCCGAGTACCAATGTTCAATGAACTTTCCTTCGGGTTATCTTGTTTGACTATTTATCTTAGGCTCAGCACTTGCATGGTGCGAACAAAGTGCAAGTTGGGGACGGCTCGTGACTTGCATGCTTGACTTCATGCCCGTTCGCATATGTTTCATTGGGAGGAAGTATTTTAACCTGAATAGAGGGGTAGAATTATAAAATTTAATTTCCAAAGCAATAGTGTACATATTATTTAGTTAAAGAAGAAATGTTAAGTTATGGCCTCTGGCTTGAAAAGAGCCACTAAAGAAAGGAATAAACTATGAACGAGTATCAAGTTATTGTGGTTGGTGGTGGAGCTGCAGGTATGATGGCTGCTGGACAAGCGGCTATAGGAAGCGCGAAGGTTCTTTTAGTTGAAAAGAAAGAACGTCTGGGCCGGAAGATTGCGATCACTGGTAAAGGACGTTGTAATATAACGAACGAAGAAAACGTGTCAGATTTTATCAGCCACTACCCTGGAAATGGACGGTTCTTGCACGGTATTTTAAGAGGTTTCGATAATGTAGCCTTACGGGATTTTTTTGCTCGGTACGGGGTCGAGACGAAAGTCGAACGTGGAGGACGTGTTTTCCCGATTTCAGATGACGCTGAAAAGATTGTAGATGCCTTAGCGGCGTTTTTAACAGAAACAGGAGTAGAGGTCCGATCTGGAATCACGGTTGAGGAAATTCTAGTTGAGAACGGTCATGTTGCTGGGGTTCGAGGACATGGTCAGAAAAAGTTCTTGGCGCCTGTAGTGATCGTTTGTACGGGAGGCTCATCCTATCCAGCGACCGGGTCAAGTGGGGATGGATTTCGATTTGCCCGTAAACTGGGGCACAAAGTAATAACCCCCAGGCCCGCTTTGGTGCCACTTAAAACGGCGGAAGATTGGGTGAAGGAGCTTCAGGGATTATCCTTGAAGAACGTTGAGGGGTCCTTGTGGATCGATGGAAAGAAGCAGATAACTGAGTTTGGCGAAATGCTGTTTACACATTTTGGGGTATCCGGTCCCATTATCTTAACCATGAGCCGTCGCGCAGGGGATGCCTTGTGTAACGGGGAGCAGGTCGAGTTACGGGTTAATTTTAAACCAGCCCTTACCCAAGAACAATTAGATGCCCGTGTTCAACGTGATTTTCAAAAGTACAGCAATAAGCAGTTTAAGAATGCTCTGGATGACCTATTACCTCAAAGTCTGATTCCGGTTATGATCCGTTTGAGCGGAATTAACCCAGAAGGAGTAGTGCATCAAATCAGCCGCGAACAACGAAAACGCTTGCTCAGACTGTTACAAGAGTTGCCTATGACGATTACAGAAACCCTTTCTATAGAGACCGCGATTGTTACAGCCGGTGGAGTTGATGTTAAAGAGATTAACCCCAAAACAATGGCTTCAAAATGTCTTGAAGGGCTTTATTGGGCCGGTGAAGTAGTGGATGTCGATGGTATTACAGGAGGTTATAACCTTCAGGCGGCCTTTGCAATGGGCTATCGGGCGGGATGTGCGGCTCGAGAGGTTGCTTTATCCGTGGTCTGATTTAGACATCTCTTGCATAAACTCTATTTGAGGTGGTGCAAGTGCGTCGTAGAGGAAGCCTGTTAGAGTGGCTCTGGAATATTGTCCAGCGGGGAGAACGCCGGATCATTCGAGTCGTGGTCTTGGCATCGGTAATACTTGTCTTAATGCAGTTAAGTGCAATTAGAGATCCGGTACAATTTTATATGGCAATGGCAGAACGGGTTGAAGCTCCTTCTTTGGACCTTCCTTCCCTTGCCAAGCCAACCTTAGTAGAATCAGTTAACGTCTGGAATGTGACATTGAAAGCGATACCAGCTGCACCGATTCGTGTACTTCAAAATGGTAAAGTTATTGCGACTTTAGCCAAGGGGGAACAGCAAATAACGGTTCAATCCGGTCAAATCCAACTGGATGGTGTGGGTATAGCTCAGCGCATTCAGGTTCAAGTCCTCAAGAAAGATCCTCAATTACTTGAGCCGCGTCAAAACCAGATTTTCGTGGTGCAGGGAAATATTCAGAATGTAACTGTAAGGCACTAATCTTGCAAAGCTCTCTTTAGCGTAATATAATTACATCAATCATAAATATATTTTCTCATAAACTATTGAGAAAAGGAGGGTAGAATGGTAGGATGGGAATTATTCGCTTTAGTATAGAAGAATGGTGGGATGGTTAAATTAAGAAATCAAAGACACTACTTAGTGTCTTTTTCTACCATTCCGCACGTCTTGTTCACGAATAAGAGTGGGATCAATTCGTGGGAAAGGAAGAATGCGTACATGGCACAAAGTAAAAAGATTGCGCTCGCAGCATTAAGAATGGCGATGACAGAGAGCAGAGAAGAAGAGGCTCAATTAAAAGAGTCTTATCAACGGTTGGGGGTAAAAACTGCTGCAGTCGATTATGGTGGAGAGTATATTAGTTCGGTTCGCAAGATCGTAGAACGGGCAATTGTAGCGGCAAAACGCGAAGGAGCTATTAAAGAAACACATGGGGATGAAGGGGCTGTAGCCGGTGCAACTCGCGAGGCCTTAAGTCAAATCATGAATAAAGCTTTGGGTTTAAATATTGGCGGAAAGATTGGAATCGCTCGTCAGAGTGATCATTTGAGCGTAGCGGTATTCTTCGGAATAGGGCTCTTGCATCTAGATGAAGTAGCAGTAGGATTAGGACATCGCGTCGCTCCTAAGGAATAGGGGGGGTGGGCATGGTGCGAGGAATACGAGGTGCGACAACGGTAGATCGCAATGATCCTCAGGAAATCCGTGAAGCAACCCAGGAACTTTTACAAATTATTCTTAAAGAAAATGCCTTAAGCACTGAAGATTTAGTGAGTGCGATTTTTACGGTGACCCCAGATTTAAATGCAGATTTTCCTGCATCAAGTGCTCGTGCCATAGGATGGCAGTTGGTACCTCTTCTTTGCTCGACAGAAATTCCAGTGCCTGGCGCACTTCCACACTGTATACGAGTGCTTTTACATGCCAATTCTGATCGTTGCCAAAGGGAAATTCGCCACATCTTTTTGCGTAATGCTGTCATATTAAGGAAAGATCTCATAGATGCTGATTAAGTACCTAAGAAATGAACTCGTGAACGAATCGACTAAGCGCAGAGGAAGAAGGAGTGCGGGGTGAATCTAATCACTCGACGGCAAAACAAACAGCAAGAAACCACGACTGTTCGAGTGGGAGATGTTATCATCGGTGGCCCGCAATTGGTGGTCGTAGCTGGTCCGTGTGCAATTGAAAGCTATGAACAGTTATTGAGTACAGCTCTGGAAATTCAACGTCTCGGAGCCACAATGCTTCGTGGTGGAGCATATAAACCAAGAACCTCCCCCTATTCCTTTCGAGGAAAAAGAGAAGGCGGTTTGGAAATGTTAGCACAGATTAGGGAGCTGACAGGACTTCCAGTGGTTACGGAAGTTATGGATGCTCGCGACATTGAACGGGTTGGCGAAGTGGCGGATATGTTTCAAATAGGATCTCGAAATATGCAAAATTATACACTTTTAACTGAAATAGGAAAAACTAAACATCCTGTTTTGTTAAAACGCGGTCTGGCAGCAACCATAGAAGAATGGATTTTTGCCGCGGAGTATATTATGTCAGAAGGAAACGATCAAGTTGTATTGTGTGAACGTGGGATTCGGACCTTTGAGACCTACACCCGAAACACCGTGGACATTACGGCAATTCCAGCTTTAAAAGAACTAACTCATTTGCCTGTTTTTTTAGACCCAAGTCATGGTACTGGAAGATGGTCATTGGTCAAACCTGTCGCTTTAGCAGGAATTGCTGCTGGCGCAGATGGTTTAATGATCGAAGTACATCCTCAACCAGAAATTGCCTTAAGTGATGGAGATCAATCGTTGAACTTTGAACATTTCGCTGAACTTATGGAAAGTGTTGGGCCTGTGGCTAAAGCTGTGGGTCGAGAATTGATTTTTGCGTGATGGCTTCTTGCTCGTTGACCTAGGCACATATAAAAGACCCGGTTGCAGTTCATACTGAAATCGGGTCTTTCTGCGAGAAATTATTAATCGCAAAATTAGTAACCTACACCCTGATACATCCAAGTTTACAGAATAATATGAATACTATGGTTGGGGTTGTAGAGATAGCCCCTTCTGTGGTAAGATAGCTCTAATTTAATTTTTACTTCGTGATTAGATTAGCAAGCTTTGCTTGGCAAAGCTTATGTAGGATGGCCGGCTGTGGTTGTTGCGGGTGCTTCATTAGCGAAGGACTTGGCAAAGAATAGGTAGAATAGTAGGATGGGAGCGATTGAAAATCAAGGCACCCTCTATTCAGGGTGCCTTTTTGGTTATCACGCGTCCTGATTAATAATTACTGTAGGAACAGACCAGAATAAGAGAGGATTCTTATCTCGTGGTCTCCCTAGATAGATTTAGAGGTAGGATGGTTGAAAGGGGTAAAAAAAATGATTATTGTCTTAAGAAATGGTGCGACGGTAGAACAGATTGAAGAGGTATCCACACGGTTAACGGATGAGGGCTTGAAAATTCATCTTTCCCAAGGGGTCGAAAAAACGATCATGGGAGCAATTGGGGACCGGCAGAAAATTGAATCCCTTGATTTAGAAGCGCTTCCATGGGTAGAAAAAGTAGTGCCGATTTTGGCACCGTATAAGTTAGTCAGTCGAGAGTTTCAACCTGCTGATACTATTATCCGAGTGGGTGGACAAGAAATCGGAGGCAAGACGGTCCATGTTATGGCAGGCCCTTGTGCAGTAGAAAGTAGGGCCCAAATCATGGAAACGGCTTTTGCCATACGCGAGAGTGGTGCGACCTTCTTGCGAGGAGGTGCCTTTAAACCGCGCACGTCTCCTTATTCCTTTCAAGGCTTAGAGGAAGAAGGATTACGCTATTTAGCCGAAGCGCGTGATAAAACGGGGCTATTAGTAGTCACAGAAGTGATTGATGCGCGTGATGTTTCTTTAGTGGCTCATTATTCTGATATTCTCCAAATTGGGGCTCGGAACATGCAAAACTTTATTCTCCTCAAAGAAGTAGCCAAGTGCGGGAAGCCTGTCCTCTTAAAAAGAGGACCTTCTGCCACACTAGAGGAATGGATGATGGCTGCAGAATATATCATGGATGGAGGAAACTACCAAGTAATGTTCTGCGAGCGTGGGATTCGTACCTTTGAGAGTTATACTCGAAATACGCTTGATCTAAGTATGGTCCCTGCTTTGCATGCCCTCTCTCACCTCCCGGTCATAGTTGACCCAAGTCACGGAACTGGGAAGTGGCATTTGGTTCATCCTATGGCCAAAGCAGCCCTTGCTGCTGGTGCCGATGGCTTGATTGTCGAAGTCCATCCTCATCCGGAAAAGGCCGTTTCCGACGGAAAACAGTCCTTAACGCCTGAAAGGTTTCAAACTATGATGAACGATCTATCAAGGCTTACCTCTGTACTAGATCGTGAGTTAGGAGAAGTGAGTAAGCGTGTTGACTGATGGATTGATGAATCCTGAGAATGAAGAATTTTTAACACCAGGCTGGTCAGGTCTTCGGATTCCGAAGGCCTGCATCCTTGGTTTGGGATTGATTGGAGGGTCTTGGGCGGGTGCCTTGCAGCGTGCTGGCTGGGAGGTTTTTGCAGTAGACCCGGAAAAGGCTAGTCTTGATAAAGCTGTGCGTCGGGGCTGGATTCTGGCTGGCTGGACGGAGATGCCTCAGTTTATCGATGTTGATTTAATTGTCTTAGCTCTTCCCATAGAAGAACTGGAAAATGGGTTAGAACAATTGATGGGCAGAATTCCCAAGGGGGCAATTGTCACAGATGTGGGCAGTTTAAAGACGGAAATCTGCCAAAAATCTCGTCATAATGGCTTTGGCGGGCCCTATAATTTTAATTTTATTGGCGGTCACCCAATGACGGGTTCAGAACAGTCAGGGTTTGGAGTCGCGGATCCAGACCTTTTCCGTGGTTATCCCTATGTCCTAACTCCTACCTCAGATTCCTCTCCAGTGGCGGTTGGGAGACTCGTCGAACTTGTTCAAGGGTTCGGAGCCAAAGTTGTCTTTCGAGAAGCGAATGATCATGATGTGGAAGTGGCAATGGTCAGCCATATCCCCCATTTGTTAGCGGTAGCCCTGACATTGGCGGCACAGGATGCCTCAAAAGAAGGGGCATCGACTTTGGCGTTAGCTGGTCGCAGCTTCCGAGACATTACGCGTATTGCAGACAGTTCACCTGAAATGTGGAAGGAAATTATGGTGAGAAATGCTGATGCCATTCTCGATGGGCTTACCCATTGGGAGCAGAGAATAAAAGAACTGCGGGAATGCCTACAGCAAGGAGATGGAGAGTCTATTGCTGAGGCATTTCGCAAGGCACATGCGATTCGAGAGGACATGAAATAATTCCATGTTAGGTAGGAATCGTAAACTTTGCCAGAGCCATAAGTTTACGAAGAATACCACACTAAACACTCCTAGAATAGAAGTGGAGTCTTTAGAAAATTGAAGTAAAACTAATTATTTTGGTAGTTGAATTGAAGTTTGGCAGAAATAAGTGTATAACGTAATGTATAACCTAACTAAGGGGGTAGCACCTATGCGAGGCGTGTATATCAAACCAGCTTCCGACGCGAAAGGAGAAATCCGGGTTCCGGGTGATAAGTCGATTTCTCATCGAGCAGCCCTCTTCGGAGGTATGGCTCAGGGAGAAACCCATGTTTCGAATTTCTTATTAGGCCAGGACTGTTTAAGTACGCTTCGTTGTTTAACTCAACTTGGAGTATCTTGGCAAAGACAAGGGAGCGAAGTTTGGATTAGCGGCGAGGGAATGGAAGCTTGGCAAGAGCCTTCGGATATTCTAGATGCTGGTAATTCTGGAACCACTATGAGATTAATGCTAGGCGTGTTAGCGGGTAGTCCCTTTGCTGTCACCCTGACTGGAGATGCATCACTTAGATCTAGACCTATGCGCCGTGTCACGGACCCACTTAAGCAGATGGGAGCCCAGATAATGGGTCGGCAAGGGGGCAATTTTGCGCCGTTAACTCTACAGGGTGGTCAGTTACAAGGGCAAACATTTCGAACACCGGTCGCTTCGGCTCAAATAAAATCAGCCATTATCTTAGCAGGGTTAAGAGCCAGCGGTGAGACCAGAGTAATGGAACCTGCTCTTTCCAGGGACCACACTGAGCGAATGCTAAGGGGATTTGGCGTGGAGGTTCTAAGTCTCGGTACTGAGGTGTCAGTTCATGGTGGGGGACGTTTAACTGGTCAAAGAATTATTGTTCCAGGAGATATTTCGTCGGCTGCTTTCTTTCTGGTCTTAGGAAGTTTGGTTGGGAGCGGAGAGATAATCTTGACGGATGTTGGAGTGAACCCGACACGTACAGGGATATTGGACGTGCTACAAGCGATGGGTGCGGATATTGAGTTGAGCGATGTTTCGGACGTTTGCGGTGAGCCCAGAGCAAGTTTGCGGGTTCGTCCTGCACGCCTAAAAGGGATAGAAATCGGAGGGTCCATGATTCCAAGACTGATTGATGAGATTCCAATTTTAGCAGTAGCCGCAAGTTTGGCGGAAGGGGAAACGGTGATTCGTGACGCGGCCGAACTGCGCATCAAGGAAAGTGATCGGATTCGCGCAGTGGCTGAGGGCCTAAATGCCCTAGGGGCCAAGGTCGAGGAAATGCCTGATGGGTTGCGGATTCATGGTCAGCCTTCCTTACGCGGTGGCTACGCGAATAGTCTTGGAGATCATCGCTTGGCTATGGCTTGGGCTATCGCTGGGCTGCTCTCCACAGATGGGGTCAGCGTAGAAAACATGGAGGCTGCTGAGGTATCTTATCCTGATTTTTTGACCGTGATCAAGCAGGTAACTGAGTGACCCTCTATCATGGAGAACGTCGAGTCCTTGAAGCATTTGACTGGTTTTATACCATGGAGAAAGAGTGACTGGAGCTGAACCGCAATGGAACGTCAAGTTCTAATTCCTATAGAAAAGGAAAGCAATCTAAACGCAAATGCCAATTTAGGGTTGGTCTATGGCTTGCGTCAGTCTCTGACCATTGTTATTGGGTATACGCCAGTAGCTATTACCTTTGGAATCTTAGCGACTCAGTTCGGTTTAACCATTTGGGAAGCCGGGCTGATGTCTTTCTTTGTTTACGCAGGTGCCTCGCAATTTATTGCTATTGAAATGATCCATCAGGGAGCGACCCCTTTGATGATTGGCGTGACTACCCTTATTATTAATATTCGGCATCTCCTGATGAGCTTGTCAATCGTTCCCTTTTTTCCAGAAAGAACCCTTCCCTGGTCTCTGGGTCTAGCCCAGGGACTTACTGACGAAACCTTTGTACTCAATACGAAGGTTTTAAAGGAGGTCGGTAGTGAAGAAAATCGTCGCAGGGTTATGCAGGGAATTAATTTAGGCGCTTTCTCTTGCTGGGTCATCTTTACGATCCTAGGTGGCTTGATTGGCAATTGGTTGCCGGTTGAATTCTCTGGTTTTCAATTTGCGCTTTTAGCGTTGTTCATTATTTTAACAACTTCCTCCTTATCTAAGAAAAATTACCTGACCTACCTTATAGCAGCCATACTAGCAATTGCACTTAAGTTACTTATTCCTGGAAAAATCTATCTAATTCTAAGTGTTGTCCTTGCTGCGGGGATCGGGGCATGGTGGAGGCGCAGAAAACTGCCTTCCTTAGAATTATAATAAGAGTCAGAGATAGCTACAAAGGAAGAGGGCGAAGAGGGATGTCCATCGAATATCTTGCCATAATTGCATTAATGACTTTAGTCACATATGGCTCGCGTGTTTTACCCTTCCTGCTGTTTAAGGGAAAGAATGTTCAAGGTTTTACTCGGGACTTTATCGAACTTGTCCCTATTGCTTTATTGGCCGCCCTTGTTATACCTGAATTGGTGATACCGGAAGGATCAATCGTCCTCATACATAACCCTTTTTTATGGACTGGAGCACTAATGTTTGTTTTTTCTAAGTTTGTACCGAATTTATTTCTAGGTATTATTTTTGGGATGACTGCCTTCTGGGGCTTGGATAAATTACTTTTATAAACTCTCAAAATCAGAGAAGGCATCAACAGTTAAATGTTGATGCCTTCTAGTACTTTGTTATAACTTATTATTTTTATTAGCTAAGTCTTTAACAGTATTTAAGATCTTTTCTCCTTCTAAGCCTTTACTATGACCTTCCTCTCATACAAATCTCCATATTCTGTTTTATTGTTGGTTGATTTCCCCCCTTTTTTTGATTAAGAGAATCTAATGTACTTTCATCACTCTAAACCGTGAAATTTGCCGCAGCACTCCTCATTTCGTTAGCATGGCCACTCAGTTCAATCATGACGCGATTTACCTTTTCCAAGTCTGTCGCAACTCCGGTGGACGCTGCCGTAACTTCCTGTGCTCCAGCAACCCCTTCGCTTATTGTCTGAGTGACATTATTTAAGGCTGTAGCTACTGAGTGGACCATTTCATTCAGTTTTACAGCAGTACTTGAAAACTCATTTGTAAGAGTTTTCATAGTGTTGGCATCTTGTTGATATTGTTGACCTGTTTGGACGAGTTTATTATAGTCAGGAACTACAACATCGTTGATAAAGCGCAAACTGTTCAAAGCACCAAAAGAAAGGTCCTCATGGGCCTTGATCACTCGTCCTACTAAATCTTCAATTTCTCTAACAGTCTGTGAGGACTGTTCCGCTAATTTACGCACTTCTTCTGCCACGACAGCAAAGCCCCGGCCATTTTCTCCTGCTCGGGCAGCTTCGATAGCTGCATTTAAAGCCAATAAATTCGTCTGATCAGCAATTGCGGAAATCCCCTGGGTCAATTCAGAGATTTTTTGCACAACTTTCGATTCCTCGATCGCCTTCTCGAGGGCTTCTTTTTCTTTCTCATATATACCTGCAGCTTTTATTTGGGCCTCAACCGCCTGCCCTTTTAATTCCTCAGCCCGCTTCTCGATTGAGTTGGCCTCACGACTTCCATAATTGGCCTTCTCTTCTAGCTCCAGAATGTAGCGTTTAAGTTCTTCGCTCGAAGCGGTAATTTCCTCTGCAGTCGCTGCAATCTCTTGAAAGCCAGCCGATACCTGTTCGGTAGAAGCTGCCATTTCTTCTGAACTACTCGCAACGTTAGAAATAGCCTCCTCGCAACCCGTAGTCGCAAGGTTAACCTTTTCAGTGACCCCTTTGGATTTTCTAATTAATTCCCTCAAGTTACTCGAGGCTTTGCCTAGATTTTGCACCAGTTGCCCGATTTCATCATGGCCACTTTGGACCTCGACGGTAAAATCTCCCTTCGCCAGGGCTTCAGCAACCACTTGACCCTTAGCAATTGAACCTTTAACCGAACGAATTATATATCCCGCAAGTATAATCGCAATGACTACAGAAACTCCTAAGACCATGATTGTCATTAGAATAATCCTTCTAATTAGAAGATCAATCTGCACAGCTTCAGCCTGCAACTCGGTATTTTGCATAGCAATATAGTCGTCAATCACTTTCAAGGCTGAGGAGTTAGCTGCTGCAGCTACACTTTGCTCATATTGGTTAGCTGCTTCTGCGCCCTGCATTTGATATAATCCAGCCATTTTGAGTGGATGAGGTGCGTAATCAGCCATTGCAGTAGCCACAGTTTCAAGCATCTCTTTATGCTCATCGGTTACATTCGCTCGTAGGAACTCCAAATCTTCATTCGCTTTCTTCGCTGCTTCATTCAGTTCACCGATAAATTTATCATTACCGTTAAATAGATACCCTCGAATGGAAGCCGTTTCACGAGCAAACTGCAAGGATATATCTTGCGCAGTAGTTTGCATCGGAACATGATAGTTTGAAAGGTTGGCAGCAATTGTGCCAAGGCTATTAACTTGATAATAGACGACTCCGACAATAATTGACATCAGTAAAATAAGAACGGTGTAACTCCAGATTAGTCTTGTTGATAGTTTCACTTTCGATACCTCCTCATTATTGATAAACATCTAAATTTCTCTCATTATAGCATACACTTTTAGTGAAATTTGCAGAAAATTCACCTGTCAATACTCTTATTAATTAAATTTTAGAAATTGTTAGTTTTTTTGTAATTTTTGCTCGAAGATGGTTCTTTGAATAGGGCTTGCTAAATATCGAGAAAAGCTAGTGATTTGGAGGATTTGGCAAAATGGATGAATCCAAAACTTTTTGTACATCTTAAATCAGTTTTTCGGAAATTAAATATAGTTCTTCGGCCAGATTATTAATGTGTATTGATGAGGCAGCGATTTGTTCAGAAGCAGCTGCCTGTTCTTCAGAAATAGATGAAACTTTATTAACTTCTTTTATTAATTGGTACACCTACTCCAATATAAGGAATCCCAAAAACTTCTGCTCCCACACGGTTACTTTGCCGTTTACCACTAGATAAGACACGGTCTGCCATACTTTTAGGCCTTATAGGATCGCCCACTTTTAATTTAAAATCGATTTCATGAGTAGGGTAGTAAATTAAATAACATGTGGTATCACTGACTCCAATTGTCATGGGTTGTGGTGTACACTCAACAACAAAACGTGCCATATCAATGGCAGACTTAAGAAGGGGATTAATTATTTCCATGGTTCGCCTCCCAATAATGCCTAATTCACATCTGTAGGCACACAAATCTGGAACATTACAAATTACATGTGCATTCTTAAGCGGGCATTTCGTTTCCTTTTTTTCGTTAAATAAGCGTGCCCTACTAGGGCACGCTTATTTGTTTTCATCCGTCATTTTGAATAAGATTACGTTTATACATTTTACAGAAGAACAAGTGGTCCCATTTGTGGGGTTAAACCTCTTTGGTTGCGGCGGCTTGTTGATTGGAGGCATTCGTTGCAATACCTACGCGCTCCGACACTAAGGCAACACAAATTATGCCCAGCACCATTAAGGCACCATCCAGCATAACAGGGGACACCCAACTGCCAGTTGCGTCTCGCATGACGCCGGAAACAACCGGCGATAAGATGGCACCGATTTCAGCAATCAGGTTCCAAACCCCGAAAGCGCTAGCCATTAAGGCCGGAGGGGCAAAAGCAGTGACAAGGGAAAAGGATACCGACCAGGTACCGAACAGGAACACACCCGCGCCGAACACCAGAGCGCCGAGCATGAATATCGACGTGCCGCCTGCATAGAGGTAAAAGCCCAAGCCAAAAATACACAATGCATGGAGACCCATGGCTAAGATCAGGGCAGGCTTTCGGCCATAACCGCGGCGGTTAAAGATGTCGGCAACTTTTCCCATCAATGGAAGACCTACTAATGCCGCCAGTCCGAAAATGGCTGCGGTGACAGCGGATTTATTAATGCCCGCTGAAGCAGCATCCGAAATAACCTTAGTGCCCCAGAAACTGTAAAACCAGAGGCTCCACAGGGTAGGGAGGGCTCCCCAATAGACTAGCTGAAGGTTTTTGTTAAAAAAGACAGCTCCTACTTGCTTATTCAGACGGGTCATAATGACTAACATAATTCCCAAGGCAATAATCAGGATACAGATCGATACGCCAACTGCGCTCATTCCAAGTTCAATTCCGCCATAAGCCACAGCCATAATGAGCACAAAAAACAACGCGATGTATTTAGAAACTTCTAATAGGGCCTTTGAATAATAAGGGGTACCGGGAGCAAAGGAGCCATCGCTTGCTGGTTTGAAAAAAGTACCCCTGTCCGGTTTGAGCAAAATCATAAACAATATAGCGACTAACAAAGTAGGAATAACCATTGCGTAAAACGGGAAGTACCAGCCTTTATCAGGTCCAAAGAGTTTCACTCCCCAGTTTAATAACCATGCGCCGCCGACTGAAGCGCCGACCAGACCAATGCCCAGTCCGACGAAGGATACGCCCATGCCCATACCCATCTTTTCTGGGGGGGTAACCTCAGAGATCAAAGCCCGGTCATTGGAGTAATAAGTCCCCTCACCCAAGCCAGTGAGAACTCGTGCGGCAAGCAAGCCAAACAAGGAGAAGGCCAACATTCCGGTTAAGAGTGTTCCTGCCGCTGCCCAAAGTAAGCTGAGTACCAGGATGGGCTTGCGACCAATTCTATCACCGATTAAGCCGGCGGGGAACTGCATCGCCATATAACCTGCGAAAAACAAAGTGCTCATTAGACCTGCCAGTGCGTGGGGATTAGCCACCACAGCGAAAAAGGCTATCTTGTTGGAAATCATGTAGGCCGCGATAGGAGAGAGTAAGTTGCGGTCTGTATATGCAATAGTCCAACCCAAAAACATCAATAACCAAATTGTATGATACCGTTGCCATTTCATATTATCTCTTCCCCCTAATTTAATAAAGTTTTTTAAATACCTTCCGACGGTTAGGAATGGTCTGGTTAGGGAATGCACCCCAACCTCTGGGCAATTCGGATCTAAAAATGGGTTTGTTGTTGTCTCACCTCCCCCAAAATCTATTGAATCGTTGCCTTGCCCCTTGCAGTTATTCTCAGTAACTTTTACTAACTATAGTGTGTTATCAATCACCCCCTTAAATAACGTTCCCAAATTGGAAGAATACCCAGTTTCAATTTAGATTTGTGTGAAATTTCTAATTTTAATTTATAGTTTGAATTATCTGAAAATTTAAATCATATGTAATCCAATGGAATTTAAAAGACTCCGTCTACATGATGAACCAATTCAGGAGCAACAGAGAGTCTTCCGCATTGCAGTCGGTGGCTAGAAAATGCTAAGAAAAGTCTATCTATGAGAAATATTAGGCAAGAATAAAGATGGCCAGAGTAGTTTGACAATTCTAATTGCAGATGAGAGTTGTACAGAGAAGAGATAGTCGATCGAAAATTTGTCTGAGCGATATCAATAAAGATCCTTATATCAAAATGAATCGAGCGACTATCCCTGAGAATTTACTGGAATCCGATTTGTTTGGTATGAACCGGGAACTTTAGGGTAAATCGCTAATTTCTAACTGCCGTAATTTGAAGCGCTGCATTTTTCCAGTAGCTGTCCTTGGCAAATTAGGGATAAACTGAACCCAACGTGGGAATTTGTAAGGTGCTATTTTAGTTTTAACAAAGATTGACAATTCGTCTGCTAACTCAAAGCTGGCCTCGTAGCCTTCCTTTAGTACAATATACGCTTTTGGTTTGACTAAGCCATCTTCGTCGGTTCTTCCGATCACACCGGATTCAAAAACCGCAGGATGTTCCATCAAGCAATACTCAACTTCGACAGGGGAAACCCATATTCCACCAGCCTTAATCATATCGTCGTTGCGACCGACATACCAGAAGGTGCCCTCGTTATCTTGAAAATACTTGTCTCCCGTATTTATCCACTCACCGATGAAAGTTTCAGTCGTTTTTTCGTGTTTATTCCAATAATAGGCTGCAATGCTGTGTCCCTTGATCATGAGTGTTCCTATCTCACCGGTTGGTACGATATACCCGTCTGGATCAATAATTTTAGCCTCGTAACCCGGGACAACTTTTCCGGTACTTCCAGGCTTAACGTCTCCGGGAATATTACTGATAAAGATGTGCAGAATTTCCGTTGTACCAATTCCATCTAAAATTTCCAAGTTCCATAGTTCTAACCAACGCTCAAAGATAACTTTTGGGAGAGGTTCTCCGGCAGAGACACAATACCTGATACTGGACATATCATAGTCCTTCGTAGTCTCCAGTTGGATCATAGCTGCATATGAGGATGGAACCCCAAAGAACAAGGTTGGTTTGTATCGATCAATCGTTGCATACACGTGTTCTGGAAGGGGGCGACTTGGGGAAAGGACTGTTGAAGCACCTACATAAAAGGAGAAATAAAGGCCATTACCTAATCCATAGGCAAAAAACAATTTTGCAACGGAATAGGTTATATCTTTTTCTGTGATTTGCAAAACTCCTTTTGCATAATGTTCTGCAGCGAAAGCCATATCATGATGGAGATGAACTACACCTTTAGGGAATCCAGTGGTTCCCGAACTGTAGAGCCAGAACGCCGCATCATCAATACCGGTGTTGGCAGTTTCTAATTCTAGGGATTTATCCTTAATTATACTGTCAAAACTTAGGCACCCTTCGGCTGGCTCGCCCACAACAATGATCTGTTTTAAATAGAGTAAATTTTCGATAATAGCTGTAATGTTGTCCAGTAACTCGTAGCTGACCACGAGAAGTTTTGCACGGCTATCATTTAAGAGGTACTCATAATCTGCAGGTATTAATAAGGTGTTGGTAGGAATCGGAACTGCGCCAATTTTCATGGCCCCAAAGAAACTGTAGGCAAACTCAGGGCAATCTAAAAGTAACAACATAACTCGGTCTTCGAGACCAATGCCCATTTCCTTTAAAGCGTTACCTGTTTGATTGACTTTCTCATGAACTTCACTATACGTAATCTCTTGGTCTAAATAATAAATTGCGACTTTGTCTCCACGCCCTTCTTGAATATGACGGTCAACAAATAGGTTAGCAGCATTAAATTTTTCTATTCCGTTTTTAGCTCCCATGATAATAACCTCCTTAGTGAACTCGTTCAGTTTAAGCTGAACATTGAGACTCTAGACATGAAAGACACCTGCAAAGGCGGATTATACCCCACCTGAAATTTAATATGGCCCCCCTCACTTAGAGAAGTGGGGTTTTGAACTTAGGTTAATAGGCTTCAAATGTTCAGCTCCCTCCAGTTAAGATCAGTCTAATTCCTTGTTGATTAATAGCCCTGAGGATTAATGGGGATCTATAAAAAATCCAATAACCTTTGCTGATTTAATATCCCTTAGGATTAATGGAGATCAAAAAAAAATCCAATAACTACTTATTGCAAACCATGGGCCAAATATTCAAAATTTTAAAAATTATTCGTCAGTGGTTGATATTTGTATCCTAAATGGCGATTTTTGCAGATGAACCTATATTAGGAGCGAATCATCATTCGTTAAGTAAAAATGAACACACCAATATTTGGTGTAAGAAAACACCAGATCGGTGCAAAAAAACACCAGAACGGTGTTTTCTTACACCAAATATAAAAAATAAGATAGGTACGGAGAACCTCCAAAATGGAGAGTCCTACCGTACCCTATTTGAAATTGTATCGCGTTAGTTTCGATGCCTGAACTTCTTAAACAAGTGAAGATTGATCAGATTTAAGCTCCTAAGATAATCGCTTGATAAGCATATTGACCCAGTATATAATTACAGAAACATTATTCAAAGTATTCAGTATTTTTTAGTATTGCACTAATTGATTTAAGGCATGAATGATTCGGACCCAAGCGTTTCTTCTCAGTAAAGGCCAACATAATCGGTGGTAGCCTATGGCCCGCCTCCCGTCCATACTGTAGAGGACGACGCCTATTAAAGATATCAAAAGGGGGGATGTTTCATGCAGGTTCGTGACATTATGCTTTCAACTACGATTCAATTACGTCCTCAAGATAGCATACGCAAAGCGATAGAATTACTAAAAAATTCTAAACTTCATGGAGTGCCTGTCGTTGATGAAATCGGACAACTCATAGGCTACTTTTCACATTCAACTCTATTCGATTGTTTATTGAATGATCTAAGTATTGATACTTCAATAGATGAGTACTACATTCGGGAGGTAGCCTATTTACGGGAAGATAAATCATTCCATGATTTAGGCGAACTGGCCCATTGGTTGCACACAGTCCGGGTTGGACAAACTCCTGTCGTTAATATGGCTAATGAACCGATTGGCATGATGACCCAAGCAGGTGCGGTTAACGAACTTTTGGATCGAACCGAGTATTTATATCATGAGTTAGCTAGTGTTATAGAGAATGTACCTGCTGGTATCATAGCAACTAATGATCAAGGATTTGTCACCCTAGCAAACCAATACGCCAAAAGTATCTTACACAAAGTTCAAGTGGGGGAGTATATTGGAAATTTCCTTACGGATTTGAAAGATGATTTTACGCCCATTGTTGAAGGAGCCTGGATTGTGCCTCATAAGATTGAATATCGTTCTCTAAAATTGATCGCTACTGCTGTCCCCATCTTTCAAAATACAGTAATAAAAGGGGCAACCTTTGTTTTACAAGATCTGACGGATGTTGAGGGAATTGCTCATGAATTAAAAACTGTTAAGGAACTCAAAATGACTTTAGAGACAGTTTTAGAGGTTGCTTATGAAGGTGTCGCAGTATTAGATGAACAAGGTCGGCTGAGCATGGCTAATGCTAATTTTTGCAAAAGAGTTGGGGTATCTAAGGATCAGATTATTGGGCAAAATATTAATAAATATGTTCCTCTGACGGATAACCAGTCGCCATTAAAAGTGTTGGAAATCAATGCTAGGCCCTGTGTCATCTCTACTTTGCCTTTTACAAAAGAAAGCAACACCAAGGGAACGGTGGTCAAGATCTATGAGGATTTAGATCAATTAGCTGATGTTATGCAACAGCTGAATCGGATCAATATGCAACTCAACTATTACAAAGACGAGTTGTTCAAGGTAAATGGAACGAGCTATACCATTGGCAATATTGTTTGTAGTAATGAGCGCATCGCAAAGTTGAAAACTCAGGCACTTCAAGTTGCACGGAGTAACTCGACTGTTCTGATTACAGGTGAAAGTGGAACAGGTAAAGAACTATTTGCTCATTCCATTCATAATGCCTCTAATCGGCGTAAAGAACCGTTTATTAAAGTAAATTGCTCGGCTATTCCTGGTGAACTTGCAGAATCAGAATTGTTCGGGTATGAGGACGGTGCTTTTACCGGAGCGCGAAAACAGGGTAAACCTGGCAAATTCGAGTTAGCCGTTGGAGGTACAATTTTTCTCGATGAAATCGGTGATATGCCGTTTATGCTACAAAGTAAGTTATTAAGAGTCATTCAAGAAAAGGAAGTTGAGCGAGTAGGAGATATTAAGACTCGTAAAATCGATGTGAGAATTATTGCCGCTACGAACAAGGATTTAAAGCGTCTGGTTGCTGAAAGAAAATTTAGGGAGGATCTGTATTTTAGATTAAATGTGATTGATTTAAAGATACCCCCTTTGCGTGAGCGAAAGCTGGATATTCCGATTCTAGCCAATACTTTTATTAGAAAATATAATAATTCGTTCACAAAGCGTGTGGATGGGATCACTGATGCAGCTTTAGAAGTTTTAGTTCATTACAATTGGCCGGGTAACATCAGGGAGTTAGAAAATGTGATCGAAAGAATGTTGAACTATGTTGAATGTGGCTTGATAGATCTTCAAGATTTGCCCGAAGAAATCAGACAGACGGAGAAAATCTGCGGGATAACAGGTCAGAGATTAATGGGTCAAAGCTTGGCCAATCTCGAACAGGAAGCTATTCAAATCGCCTTGGCTCAGGCTCAAGGTAATAAATCTAAGGCGGCGAGGTTATTAGGTATTAGTCGATCGAAATTGTACGAAAAGCTTTCCCTAATGACTGATAAGTTAGCTGAACATAGAAGTTAAGAAAACTGATTTAGATGTATTGTCCGAAAAACATACAAGTGTGTGTTTTTCGGACGTTTTTATGATTGGGGTTAGCAAGTATTGTTTGTGTATTTAGCCTTGGCTTACCCGAGGCATACAGAAAGGTAAGGGTTTTTACTGATACACACTGAAAGTGGCATGGGAATTGCTAAGTATAACAATAAGAGATTTTGAACAAACAATTAGCTTTAACTAATCGTTGGATAATGGTTTCAAGTAAAACTTAGTAAATTTGCTGGGGGTGGTGAAAGGAAAAATATATATTTATGACTTCTAATAAAATTTCAGCGAGGTTGTGAAAAGTCAAAAACGCCAAAGTTTGAAAATATTAGTTAGTGAAGGGGGAAAGTAACTGGGGGAAATGGTAAACCCAGTTAATCAATCATGGAGGAATTTAGTGTAATAGGCAAAAGTGTTCCCAGGACTGATGCCTGGGATAAAGTAATCGGGCGGACCGTTTACACAGATGACATGAAGCTGCCGAACATGCTTTACGGAAAATTACTCAGAAGTCCTCACGCACATGCGCGTGTTCTGAACGTAAATATTGAAAAAGCTTTAAAGTTGCCGGGTGTTAAAGCAATCATGACAGGGAAAGATATCCTCCCTATCAAGTACGGGATCGTCCCTTTTGCCCAAGATGAGTACGGGCTGGCTATTGACAAGGTACGTTACGTAGGGGATGAAGTAGCAGCTGTGGCGGCTGTGGACCAAGAGACCGCAGAAGCAGCTATAGAACTTATTGAAGTGGAATATGAGTTATTGCTGGCAGTTTTCACCATTGAAGATGCCCTTAAACCAGGGGCTCCAGACATCCATGACGGTCCCAAGGTGAAAAATAATGTTAGCATTCAATACCGTAAAGAATTTGGCAATATCGAACAAGGTTTTGCTGAAGCGTACCATATTCGGGAAGACACTTTTAGAACACACGGTCAGTATCATGCCCCGATGGAACCCCACGCGGCTATTGCCATGTACGAGCCGAGCGGCAAACTCACCATTTGGTCCAGTACTCAGATCCCGTATTTTTTAAGGCACAACCTTGCCAGTACTTTAGGTATTGCCGAAGATCGCGTGCGGGTGATCAAGCCAGCCGTTGGCGGGGGGTTTGGTGTCAAAATCGATATGTACTCCAAAGACTTTTGCGCTGCCTTTCTCTCTATGAAAACAGGAAGGCCGGTCAAATTTCTCTATGACCGAGAAGAAGCACAGACCTGTGTACGGGGCAGGCATCCCGCGATCCTCAAAGTCCGTACCGGCGTTTTTAAGGATGGCCGGATCAGTTCCCAGCACATTGATCTTACCGTGGACGGTGGAGCTTATAACAGTACTGCCCCGCTGATCATCACCCTGTCCGGTTACTTTGGGATGATCCCTTATTATCTGCCTAATCTGGTCTTAGATGCCAAGCATGTCTATACTAATAAACAAGCGAACGGAGCCATGAGGGGACACGGCGCGCCACAGATGCGCTATGCCATCGAATCCCAGGTCGACATGCTAGCTGCAGACTTAGGCATGGATGCTATTGATTTCCGGAGGATCAATGCTTTGGAAGCCGGCAGCCCAAACCCCGCTAAAATGATTCTGCGCACTTGCGGATTTAAAGAGAGTCTGGATAAAGCTGCGGAGGCTATTGGCTGGAAGGAAAAGCGCGGCCGCGGAAATTATCGGGGTGTTGGCGTGGGAGGTTCCGGTTGGGCTTCAGGCGTTAACAACATGAGCCATATCGGTGGCGGTGCGGTTGTTAAGCTGGAGAAAACCGGCGGTGTTTCGGTACTTACAGGTGCTGCAGATATCGGACAAGGAGCGGAAAGCGTTATCGCGCAAATTGTCGCCGAAGAACTAGGGGTCAGCTTTGAGAAAGTAAGGGTTATCGCTGCAGATACAGACATCTGCCCGTTAGACTCCGGGACATTCGGTAGCGGTGTAACCGTCAGGTCCGGTAAAGCAGCTCAGCTTGCTGCCCGGGATATCAAAAAGACAATTTTACAAGTTGTCGCAAAAGAGATCGGGGCCGATCCGGAAGAAATGACGATCAAAGAAGACTACATTCTGCTTCGTGGTGAACGCAAAATGCAAATCAATAAAGCTGTCAAGCTAGTACAGTATGCTGATATTCAAGTTCCCATGATTGGACGTGGCTACTATCAATTGCCGGCTAAAGAGCCAACCACGTTGCTGCGAGATAACGGCGATATCTCCGGCTCCTACAGCTTTGGAACCCAGGCTTGTGAAGTTGAAGTTGACCCTAAAACAGGTCGGGTCACAATCCTTAAGATTGTGACGGCAGACGATGCGGGCAGGGCCTTGAACCCAGATCAGGTGGAAGGCCAAATAGAAGGAGCGGTTATGACCGGGATCGGACACACCCTCTATGAAGATCCTGATTTTGATATGGGAAATGGTCAAAACCGGAGTGTATCGTTTATTGATTATAAGCTTCCCACGGCTGCTGATGCCCCTCCTCAAGCAGTAATTCACGTTGAGACGAATGATCCGGTAGGGCCTTTTGGTGCTAAAGAATGTGGGGAAGGTGCAACCATCTACACCGCACCGGCTATCGTGAACGCTATTACCGACGCGATTGGAGTAAGGATAATGGATTTACCAATAACTCCAGAAAAGATTTTGAAGGCAATCGAAGAAAAAAATAACAAGGGGAGGAAGGAAGCATGACGCTGCCGGCCTTAGAATATTACCGTCCTCAAACCATCAAGGAATGCTTAACCTTATTGAAAGAACAAGCAGGAAAAATTCGCCCCTTGGCTGGGGGAACCGACTTACTAAACAATATGAAAGTGGGACTCAATCCTGCCGAAATTCTCGTCGATCTTACGGATATCGAGGCGCTATCCAAAATAGCATGTTCAGTTAATGAGCAAATCATTGCCGGTGGTGCGGTCACTATTTGGGACTTAATCCACCAGCTAGAAGTTAAACAGAGTTTGACGGCACTCTACCAAGCGGGCAGCGGAGTAGGGGCTGTCCAACACCAGCAGATGGGGACTCTTGGTGGAAACCTTTGCCAAGACACCCGTTGTTGGTTTTATAATCAGACTCGCCATTGGAGAAAGGCTCACCCGTTATGCTATAAAACTGGTGGAGATCAATGTCTGGTTATGAAAAAGTCTGAAAGATGCCATGCTGCCTATTGCAGCGATATCGCACCAGCCCTAATTGCTTATGGAGCAACAATTAAGCTTTCTTGTTTAGATAGTGAAAGAATAATCCCCTTAGCAGAGTTTTATACAGGAGAGGGTAAAACACCAACCAACCTTAAACCTGGAGAAATCATCAGCGAAATCACAATTCCCCAAAGTGCCTGGCAGACCAAAAGTGCCTACCTCAAACTCCGTTCACGCAAAAGCATAGACTTTCCACAGGCAGGCGTAGCTGTTGTTGTCAGCGAAGAAGGCGGACTAGTCAAAGACCTTCATCTCGCACTTACTGCTCTAGGGAGTGGACCAGTGTTAGTAAAAGGCATTGGAGAGATTTTCCGTGGTTTAAAGACTGAAGAACTAGATGCAGAAAAGATTTCAGGGTTGGCCCAAGAATGTGCGGCGATAGCAGGGAAAAATGTTCTTCCAGTAGCTAATATGTCCTATCGACCCAGCTATCGACGTCGGATGGTGGGAGCATTGATCGAGGAAAGCTTGAAGCAAATATTTACTAAATAATAGCCAGAAAAAGGGGCGAGATTATGAGTAGTAATAAAAGAGTAATCGTCTTAAATGTAAACAATCAGGAATATGAAGTGCTTGTCAAACCACAGCAGACTTTACTTGAGGTGCTGAGAGAGACGGTTGGACTCACTGGAACGAAGTCAGGGTGTAATGAAGGCAGCTGTGGTGCCTGTACTGTATTAGTAGAAAATAAGCCTACTCTAGCCTGTTCTACCTTGGCAATCGCGGCCGAAGGCAAAGAGATCATGACGATTGAAGGGTTGGCTGGAGATGATGGCAAACTGCATCCAGTTCAACAGTCCTTCGTTGAAAATGGCGCTATTCAATGCGGGTTCTGCACACCTGGAATGGTGCTTTCTGCCAAGAGTCTTTTAGACAGAATATCTAAACCTAATGAAGAGGAGATTAAAGAAGCCTTAGGAGGAAATCTCTGTCGCTGTACGGGCTATACCAAGATTATTAAAGCAGTTAAACTAGCTGCTGAAGTTAAGTAAAGTAAATACGACATCGAAGCGCGCAAAAAGGGTGTAAAATACCTAGCAGAGATAAGGGTTAAAAAGGAGACTAAACGTGAGGGGGAGTTTAAAAAGCTCCCCCTCACGTTTAGTTTAACCTATCCATCTTTGATGTACGAATCTCGAACCTTGAAGTTCAGGCCTCTGGCCATTACTTCTTTATCCCATATTTTAAAGCCTTGCGCATAACATTTGAGTGATCAAGACCTAAAACTTCGGCTGCTTTTCTGATTGAAGGGTAAGAATCAAAAGCCATAATGATCAGCTCCTTTTCCAACATTTCCTTTGCTTGTTGAATCGGTAAGATTTCATTAACAGTGATCGGAGAATTAAACTTAGTCTTAAATTTAGACAATTGTATCTGAACTTGCAAGGGTTGAATCAATGCTTCCTCGGTGACGACCAACAATCTTTCGAGCACATTTTGAAGTTCCCGTACATTTCCTGGCCAACTGTAGGCTTCTAATATGGGAATAGCTTTAGGATCTAAACGCTTAACGACTCTATATTTTTCGTTATACAGGAGGATAAAGTGCATAGTTAGAGGTAAGATATCCTCTTTTCGCTCCCGCAGGGGTGGAACTTCAATGGGTAAAACGTTTAGCCGATAAAATAAGTCTTCACGAAAGGTGCCTGCCTGTACTCTTTCCCATATATTACGGTTCGTAGCAGCGATGATACGGACATCAAGCTTAATGGGCTTAGTGCCCCCGAGCCGGTAAACCTCTTGTTCCTGAAGCACTCTTAATAGTTTAACTTGTAGACTCGCTGAAAGATCTCCAATTTCGTCAAGCAGAAGTGTACCAAGGTGAGCAAGCTCAAACATACCTGGTTTTCCGTGGGGGTTGGCCCCGGTAAAAGCACCATGTTCATAGCCGAATAATTCTGATTCTAAGAGGTTTTCTGGAATTGCCCCACAGTTTATCTGGATAAAACTTCCTCTTGCCGCCCGGTTGCTGGTATTGTGAATAACCCGGGATAATACTTCTTTCCCTACACCAGATTCGCCTAGAAGTAGAACTGTGGCATCTGTCTGGGCGGTACGTATTGCCAGATTAAAGATCTTCATCATGCCAGGGCTTTCTACAATAATTTTATCTTTCTTGAGTCGCTCTAGCATTAACAGTGAGAGTTCTGTCTGATAGCGAGTTGCCAGCAATTTAGATTCTCTTAGTTCTTCATTAAGCTCATGTAGTTCAGAAATATCCCGGACATTGTTTACAACCCTCGAAACGTTACCCTCTATGTCAAAAATAGGATTACTGGTAACCAGTACTTGTTTACCAGTAGTGCTGATTTTCTGAACACTGGTGATAGTCCGTCCTTCGCGAAGGGCTTTGATAGTGATGGACTCATACTGGAAAATGCCTTTTTCGAATAAGTCATCAATATTCTGACCGATAAAGTGTGAGGCATCCAAGCCGGTTAATCGCGCATGGGCCTGATT
>LADV01000022.1 GCA_000961805.1 Peptococcaceae bacterium BRH_c23
CCTTTGACGTGGATGGCAATATCCTCAAGCTCCCAAACTTTGGCAGCATGTTTAATCCCTTGGGACAAGATCACCCCTAGGCCTCTTACTTTGGCGATATCCTCAAGTAAGTCAGCCACCCCCTTGGCGTCACCGTAACTTAAGTTGGCTTCGACTTTACCACGCAGAACCGCTTCTATCGTAAAGGCCGCTAAATTTCCCGCTGTTATCGTGTCCATACCTAAACGGTCACACAGGTCATTTAAGTGGAGGATCTCAGCTAAATCGCCGATACAACAAAGCCCCCCAAAGGCATAGATCGTTTCATACTCTGGCCCTTCAATCTTAAGCCCGTCGTACTTGCCTTTAGCGACCGTGGTAAGCTTTCCGCAAGCTAAGAAACAATTGGGACAGGCATTCGGTTTGACCTTATGTTCAGCGATTAAGGTGTCCCCGCTAAGATCTCTCCAATTCTCATAAACCCCTTCGGACCAGTATTTTGTGGGGAAGGTTTCTGCACAATTCATGGTTTTAACCATCTGGGTGGTGCCATAAGTTTGATACGCTTTAACGGCAACATTCCCTTTAGCCTTCGCCGTCAGAGATTTAATTAAATCCTTGAGCAGTTCAGGATCAGAGACCTCAGCCTGGGCTTGACCGTGAAAAACAATAGCTTTAACCTTTTTCGAGCCCATTACCGCACCCATACCGGTGCGGCCAGCTGAACGCCAATAGTTATTTTCGATACAGGCGAACCGTACCAAATTTTCCCCGGCCGGTCCTATAACGATGGCCTGGGCTTTAGGAACTCCAACCTCTTCTAAGACCCGATCTTCCGCCTCAAAGGTGTCTCTACCCCAGAGATGATTGGCGTTTCTGAACTCGACCTTACAATCAGATATTTCCAGATAAAGCGGCACGTCTGCAGCTCCCTCCAAAATAATCGCATCATAGCCTGTTTTGCGCATCAGAGGTGCGACCTTGCCCCCGGAATATGATTCGCCATATAATCCTGTTTGCGGCGATTTACTATATACCCCGTAACGGCTGGAACCCCACATTCCCGTACCCGTTGCCGGACCGGTCACAAAAATAAGCTTGTTGTCCTCTGAGAGCGGATCAATCCCTTTTTTGACATTTTCTAAAAGCAAGTAGGAACCAAGACCCTTTCCCCCAAGGTAAGTTTTAAATATTTCCTCCGGAATCTCCTCAACAATGTACGACCTTGTCGTGAGGTTAATCCTCAAAAGTTTTCCAAAAAAACCTTTCATCCTGTCCCCTCCATCTTCTTCACTTTCTGCATTAGATCTATACCCGAAAATCATAGAAGGTCTGAGAAAATAATCTTCTGTCACTAGCCAATAGCTTTATGCGCCTGATATGAGCTTCTGACCAGTGGTCCCGAGGCAACATGTCGGAACCCCATCTCAAGAGCTTCCAGTTTATATTCTTCAAATACATCCGGGTGAACATATTCAACTAATGGATGGTGTTTTTTCGAGGGAGGAAGATACTGGCCAATCGTCAGTAAATCACAGTGGTTTTTTCGCAAGTCTTCCATTGTTTCCAATACTTCATGTTTTTCTTCGCCAAGACCCACCATAATACCGGATTTTGTTAAGATGGTGTTGTCTAGCAGCTTTGAATCGTTTAGAAATTTCAGCGATCTTTCATAAATTGCCATGGGCCTTACTTCTTTATAAAGTCTTGGGACTGTCTCGATATTATGATTTAAGATGTCCGGTTTGGCGTTAATGACTTTTTCCAAAGCAGCCAGGCTCCCTTGGAAATCAGGAACCAGGACTTCAATCACAACCTTATCATCGAGTTTTCTTATTTCGGTAATTACTGCTGCAAAATGACTGGCGCCACCATCTTCAAGATCGTCGCGAGTTACGGAAGTTATGACGGCATGTTTTAGCCCAAGCTTAATTACTGCTTGCGCAACATGCCAAGGCTCACTTGGGTCTACCACTTCAGTAGTTCCTTTTGAAACATTACAAAAGGTACAATTCCTGGTACAAACTCTACCTAAAATCATAAAGGTTGCTGTTTTATTGCCAAAGCATTCCATCATATTAGGACAGTTAGCTTCCTCACATACAGTATGAAGAGATAGCTTGCCAAGAAGCTCCTCAACCTCAAGTTTGCTCTGGTTAGAATGAGCTTTAATTTTTAGCCATTCCGGCTTGGCCTGATACATTTGACATCCATCCTATCAGCTTCAAATACTTCACTGAAATACTTTATAACTAGTTCATTCATTTTGAAGAAGTCCATTTCTCTACCTAAAAGCTTTTTAACAGAACTTACTCCTTTATCCGTTATCCCGCAAGGATTTATCCAATCAAAATGAGTTAAATCGGTATTTACGTTAAATGCGAAGCCGTGCATTGTTATCCAGCGTTTTACCGCAATCCCTATAGCCGTGATCTTTTTATTTCCTACCCATACTCCTGTATATTTATTTTTATCTCGTGTTGCTTTTATTTCAAACTCATTTAATAAGAGCCTGATAAAGACCTCTTCAATTTTATAAACAAATTCTTTAATATCTTTTCCCAATTGACTTAAATCCATGATAGGATAACCGACGATTTGTCCTGGGCCATGATAGGTGACATCTCCTCCTCGGTTGACCTCATAAATTTTAACGCCCTGAGCTTCTAATATTTCCTTAGAAAACAGGATGTTTTCATACTCTCCACGCCTCCCCAAGGTTAAAACAGGGGGGTGCTCCAAGAGAATTAGAGTATCAGGGATCTCGTTCTGTTGCCGCAGTAACAGCATTTTTTCCTGTAAATCCAGGGCGGCTTTATAGGTCAGAAGACCAAGCTTAAGGATATTTAGTTTCATTAATAGGTCACCTGCCATTTCAGGGATATTCTCTGCTTACTACACTTGACGGCTAGGATTACTCCTAGCCATCTTGTCTATCCACTCATCGCCTTCCTAAAACTGGTAATGTAGACCCTCCATAAGGCATCAGTAGAACGCCAGCATCTCTGCCAAGCTCTTCGAAAGCCTTATGTAGAGCAGCTTCCACATTTTCAAAAGGTACCATGAATAATTGTTTTACCAAAGCGCTGTTCAGGTTTGATACTAGGAATATTTTTGAATTAAGCAAGACCATCCCTATGGCCGCAGCTTTATGTCCGCCAAGTACAAAGTTCTTTTGAATTTCGTCAATCAACCATTGGGGTGTATCCGCCTTCAACATCCATTTTTCAAACACTTCTTCACCCAGCCCATCCTGACACGACGCCACAAGGATGATAATTCCGCCGTTTCTTACCGCATGTTTGGCATTATCCAAAGCCTTCTGTGCCTGGTACATATTTATATCCTTTGGGTAACCACCAGCCGAGACAATAACGATATCCGCCAGTTGCTTGATTTTCACTTTATACAGTTGATCAAGAAATTGGCATCCTTCCCAATGGGCTTGAACATGATGGCCAGCAACCGCTTTAATAATGGTTTTTTTCTCATCCAGAACAACGTTTAATAAAAAATCAATGGGAATAAACTTGATAGCTTCTTCGATATCTTTTCTCACGGGATTATGAGCCATCTCTCCCGCTTTTGCCTCTTTTTCAACCATCTTGCTATGGTTGGCCTGAATGGCCGACCTGGTAGAAACGCCCGGCATAATCGCCTTGGCTCCGCCACTGTACCCTGCAAAATAATGGTACTCAATATTTCCAAGACATATTCTGCGGTCTGCCTCAGCCACCACCCTGAAAATATCTACGGGTGTACCGTTGGCGGTCGTACCCATGTGTACACAGTCGGAAATATCACTATCTACGCACTCAATTATGGAATAAATGGCATCTCCAACGAGATATCTCTTTTCTTCTTCTGTCTGCTTTCGATGACTACCCAGTCCAAATACTATTTTAATATCGCTTATTTCTATATTCGCCTGAGTAAGTTCCTCCAGAATTTCAGGCAAGACCAACTTGCTCGGCATAGGTCGCGTCATATCGCTGGTTATGATCACGATCTTTTCCCCACGCTTCACTATATCCTTCAGCCTTTTCGTGCCGATGGGCTCAGCTAAAGCACGTTTCACTTCTTCTTTTCCGGATAACGCATACTTGACTTGATTCGGTTCAAGAAGCCCTAGGAAATTATTTTCATTGATATTAACCGTAGAAATACCTTTACCGAATCCGAGCTCAAATTCCATGATCCTCACTTCTTCCCTCTATCTCCTGGGCTTGTGTATGCAAATCCCTTCAACATCGTGCGCTGCTTCCATTATTATTTCACTGACCGTCGGATGAGGATGGATTGTGTTGGCAACCTCTTCGATGGTGGATTCCAGCTTCATTGCAATACACATTTCCGAGATCATGTCGGTAGCCCTAGGCCCCATGATATGCGTTCCCAGAATTTCTCCGGTAGCTTTATCGGTTATAATTTTTATAAAGCCTTCCTTCTCGCCCATGATCATGGATTTCCCATTCGCACTCACCGGAAACCTGCCAATTTTTAATGGAGACCCTTTTTTTGCAGCCTCTGCTTCTGTTAAACCAACTGTTGCAACTTCAGGACTGGTATAGATGCATCCAGGGATAACTGAGTAGTCCATTTTTTGATGTTTCCCCGCAGAATTTGCGGCAGCCACTAATCCCTGTTCAGACGCAACGTGGGCCAGCAATACTTTGCCCGTTACATCCCCGATCGCGTAGATACCTTTTACCGATGTTTCCATACTGTCATTGACTTTGATGAAACCTCTCTCCAGCTCAATCCCTGCATTTTCCAGACCAAGGTTTTCAGAATTCGGTTTTCTTCCTATGGCAACGATTACAATATCCCCTTCGGCACTCAGTTCTTTGCCCTGATTCTCAAACGTGCAAACAGCCTTAGTATCTGATTTAAGGGATGTGACTTTGGATTGGGTAAATATTTTGATGCCTTTCCTTTCAAGTGATTTTCTCAGGGCCTGGGATACCTCCAGATCAATACCGGGAAGGATGCTATCCATCATTTCAATAATCACGACTTCTTTGCCAAGTGACTTATATATTGTTGCAAATTCAACCCCAATCACCCCTCCACCTATAATCACAACTTTGTCGGGACAGGTGGTTAAATTCAACACGCCATCACTATCCAGTACTTTATTTCCGTCTATTCCTGGAATTGGGGGCTTAAAGGGTCTGGAACCTGTTGCAATGATGATCTGATCGGTTTTGATGATTTGGGTCTCTTTTCCAGTGACTTCGATTGTGTTCTTATCTTGAATGACCCCTCTGCCAGGAAGGATTGTGCCGCCATTGCTTTTGACTAGATACTCGACACCGGCTCTGAGTTGTTTTACGACAGCGTCTTTCTTAGCAGCAATTTTTGCATAGTCAAAGCTGACCTGCTCGATATTGATACCAGAATCAGCAGCGTGTGTTGCAGTATGATAGATTTCAGCCGCATGCAACAAGGATTTTGTAGGAATACACCCCCGGTTGAGACAGGTTCCGCCCATTTCTCTTTCTTCGACAACAGCAACCTTTAAGCCTAATTGGGTTGCACGGATAGCAGCCACATACCCACCAGGCCCGCCTCCGATAATGGTTAAATCAAATTTGTTGTTCATTTTTTCTCCCCTTTTTCAAAAAGGACATTCCTCAACCTCAGAGAGTTACTCTTTGTAGGGGAATGTCCCTTTAACTTTCATATGCCTTAAATTAGTAAATACGGATTCAGCATAATTTGCTTGACTCTTTGCAGGAACTGCGCGGCAGGCGCCCCATCGATGACCCTGTGGTCATAGGTCAGACTTAGCATCATGACCGGTCGAATCACGATATTCTCCCCTTCCACAACAGGTATCCTATCAATCTTTCCTACAGCCAGGATTGCACTTTCTGGGGGATTGATGATGGCCGTAAACTCGTCAATCTCAAACATACCGAGGTTGGTGATGGTGAACGTTCCTCCGGAATAGTCATCTGGCTTCAAGCCGCCTTTTTTGGCTTTATCTATAAGCTCTGCTGCTACAGCTGAAATCTCTTCCAGGGACATCAGGTCCGCATCTTTGATTACAGGTACGATCAGCCCGTTATTAACCGCTACTGCCAAGCCCATATTCACATAATCCTTCAGTAGGATACCTTGCTCTGTTAATGATGAATTCACGATGGGGAAATCAAGCAAGGCTTTGGAGACAACTTTTACGAGTATATCCGTAAAAGAAACCTTGATACTGCTTGACTTTAGTTTCTCTCTAAACCGGATTACCTCGCTCATATCCACTTTCATCCTGTGATTAGCCTGTGCCATGCCATGGAGACTCTGCATCATCCGGTCGGATATCACTTGTCTCATACCGGCAAAGGGAATGACCTTACCGGATCTGCTGCCAGCCGCTGCTTTGCTCTTTCTAGCTTCAACTGCTGCTTCAACGTCCGCCTTCATGATTTTGCCCCTAGCACCACTGCCGCTGACCTCAGAAAGCTCTACTTCATTCTGCCTTGCGACTTTAGCAGCCAGCGGGCTTGCCTTTGGCAGAGCAGACACCTGTTCTACATAGCCCAACACATCTCTTTCAAGGATCAGACCTTCCGGTCCTGTGCCCTCAAGATTATGATAATTCAGGACTTTATCCTCGGCCAACGTTTTTGCTCTCGGCGTGATAAATACTCGTTCGCCCTCGTTCCTTTGAGCCTTTGGCGCTTCAGTTTCCGCCGGTTTAGTATCAGTTTCTCTTTCAACGGCCTCTGAAACCTTCGGGGAATCGGCTGGCCCTTCTTGGGAAATAAACTCCGCTAGTTCTTCACCCGGTTCACCAATGACTGCAATGATTTCAGTAATAGGAACAGTTTCTCCTACCCCTCTAATAATCTTTAAAAGCGTTCCAGATGCGGACGATACAATTTCTATATTTAATTTGTCTGTTTCCATTTCAAACAGGGGTTGCTCCAATTCTACCTTTTCGCCCTCGGCTATCAGCCACTTTGTGATTGTCCCTTCTGTCATCTGAAGGCCCTGTTTGGGCATAATTACTCTTGTAGCCATCTAAATCTCTCCTTAGTTCTGCGATTGATACAGCACAGATTTGACCGCCTTGATTATATCCTCTTCCTGCGGAACAACTGCATTTTCAAGGCCAAGATTAAAGGGCAATGTACACTGCTTAGCTCCAAGCCTTGCTACTGGAGCATCCAGGTACTTGAAAGCTCCCTCTGTCAACATTGAGGCGATTTCAGCTCCGGCGCCTCCAATTTTATGGGCTTCATGAACAACCACAGCTCTTCCCGTCTTCTTCACTGAATTGAGCATGGTTTCAGTGTCCATGGGCACCAATGTCCTTGGATCAATCACCTCAACATCGATTCCTTCTGCAGCGAGCGTCTTGGCAACATTCATCGCCTTGCCAACATACAAATGTGTTCCGATGATGGTTACGTCCTTACCCTCTTTTAACACATTGGCCTTACCAAAGGGAATTGCAAATTCAGGATCGTCTGATACTTCACCCTTTGTTGCATACAGTGCTTTGTGTTCAAAGAACATCACAGGATTATTATCCCTGATGGCTGTCCTTAAAAGGCCTGCTGCATCGGCTGGACTAGAGGGCATAATCACCTTCATGCCTGGAATGTGCAAAAAGAATTGCTCCACGCATTGGGAATGCTGCCCGGCATTTCCTCTTCCAACTCCCTGCTGTCCTCTTACCACCATGGGAATGGTGGCTTTTCCGCCAAACATGTATCTGATTTTAGCCGCCTGGTTTAATAATTGATCCATGGCAACATAGGTAAAGTCCATATACATCAATTCCACAATAGGTCTCATTCCTGCACAAGCAGCACCAATTCCCGCGCCTACAAAGCCGGCTTCTGATATGGGCGTAATTCTAACTCTTTCTCCTCCGAATTCATCTAGCAGACCCTTTGTACAACCGAAAATTCCACCTTGTTTGGCAATATCTTCACCCATGATAAAAACTGTTTGGTCTTTTCTCATTTCTTCAGCGATAACATCTCTAATTGCCATGGCATACGTTTTAATACTCATATCACGATCCCCCTTCCCTTAATTTTCGCAGAAAACGTCTTCCATTACTGTGGCCGGATCCGGTTCTGGACTCTCCAAGGCGAACTTTGTTGCTGCTTCTACCTGATTAAGAGCATCCGTTTCAATTTCATCACATTCTGCGCTAGTCAGTACTTGATTGTTGATCAAGTATTCTTTGAACCTCTTGATCGGACATTTCTGCTTCCATTCTTCCACTTCTTCCTTTGACCTGTACACCTGTGGGTCGCCGGTCCAATGGCCAAGCCAGCGGTATGTCTTAAGCTCTATCAGGGTCGGCCCTTCACCCGCCTTAGCCCTGGCAATAGCTTTTTCTACAAGATCATTGATTGTCAGCACATCATTGCCGTCAGCACTATAGCCGGGGATATTATAGCCTGAAGCACGGCTTGTACCAATATCTACAACCGATGTACTCTCACTTGCATGACAGGAGATTCCATAGAGATTGTTCTCACAGATAAATATAACCGGCAGCTTCCACACAGAAGCCAGGTTGATTGCTTCATGGAAAGTGCCTTCATTGGATGCCCCTTCACCGAAAAATGACACAGCAACCTGATCCGTACCCTTTAGCTTGGCGGCTAAAGCTCCGCCCACGGCAATGGGCAATCCGCCGCCCACTATAGCATTTGCCCCAAGATTGCCTTTGGTAAGATCCGCAATATGCATGGAACCCCCTCTGCCTTTACAATATCCTGTGGCTTTCCCCATCAGCTCCGCCATAGCCTTTCCCAGCTCTGCTCCTTTGGCAATACAATGTCCATGTCCTCGGTGTGTGCTGGTTATATAATCCTCATCCCTCAACAGGGAACAAACTGTAGCTGGAATGGCTTCCTGCCCAATGCAAAGATGAACCGATCCTCTCAGCTTGTTTTGTTCAAATAATTGATATGCCTTTTCTTCAAACTTTCTAATATTGTTCATGGTCTTAAAAATTGAGATCATACGTTCTTTTTCTAGCATTACTGCACCTCCATCACTTTTTCATTGTGTAAATTAAATCCTTGCGACACCGGAATCTCTTGCTGCCTTTGCAACAGCTGCTGCCACCGCCTTTCCCACTCTAGGATCAAATGGATCGGGGATGACATACTCCGGCTTCAGTTCCGTTACGGTAATCAAGTCTGCGATCGCCATAGCTGCTGCAATCTTCATCTCATCATTGATGTCACTTGCCCTTACATCCAAAGCTCCTCTGAATATTCCAGGGAAAGCAAGTATATTATTGATCTGGTTAGCAAAGTCCGAGCGTCCTGTGCCAATCACCTTTGCTCCTGCTGCTCTTGCGATATCCGGCATTATTTCCGGGGTTGGATTGGCCATTGCGAAAATAATTGGGTCTTTTGCCATACTCTGAACCATTTCCTTTGTTACGACCCCCGGAGCAGACACACCGATAAATACATCCGCACCAACCATTACATCCTTTAATAAGCCTTTTTTCATTTGAAGATTGGAAATCTTAGCCATTTCTGCTTTTTCCGGATTCAAGTTTTCCCTGCCCTCGTAAATTGCACCCTTGGTATCACAGAGGATGACCTTTTTCATCCCCATGCTCATCAAGAGCTTGGTAACCGCTATACCAGCAGCTCCCGAACCATTGACAACAACCTCAACGTCTTGAATATCTTTTTTTAGGAGTTTGAGGGCATTCAACATGGCCGCTACCGTGACAACTGCTGTCCCATGCTGATCATCATGGAAAATGGGAATATCACAGTTCTCTTTTAACCTCCTCTCTATTTCGAAACATCTCGGTGCCGATATATCCTCCAGATTCACCCCACCGAAGCTTCCGGCAAGCAGCCTTACAGTATTTACAATATCATCCACGTTTTTGGATCGGATGCACAGCGGGAAAGCATCCACGTTCCCAAAAGTCTTGAATAGTACGCACTTGCCCTCCATCACAGGCATTCCTGCTTCCGGGCCTATATCTCCCAGTCCGAGCACCGCGGTTCCATCAGTAACAACCGCTACCAAATTCCATCTCCGGGTATAGGTATAGGACAGGTCCACATCCTTTTGTATTGCCAAGCAGGGTTCTGCAACTCCTGGCGTGTACGCTAGCGAAAGGTCCCTTTTGCTAACTACCGGGACAGCGCTGATGACTTCGATTTTGCCCTTCCATTCTCGATGGGCATTGAGTGATTCTTCTTGAATTGTCATAGTTTTGATCCTCTTTCCTTCTCATTAATAATTTGATGATGAGTTCACTAATAGCTCATGAAGATATGTTTAATTGTATTATGGTATGACCTTTAATATTAATTATTTTGCACTTCGTACAAAAGAATACTCATATATATTCCTTAATCAACTCTTTTATACTATTATAGTATTGTCATACCATTAACATATCACAATCTCATTTCTATTTCAACGTATCATTAAATATTATTCTTCTTCAATTCCCTGAACATTTTTGAACGCCTCTTCAAGATGTTTTTTCATCAACTCTGCAGCCTTTTCTTCGTCACCGGCCTTTACAGCCTCAAAAATCTCTCTGTGATGTTTAAGTCCTATCCTCGTATCCTTCATGTTTATTAACGCAGCCTCCCTTGTAGAGTTTAACAAATCACCGCACATGTTTAATATCTTCGACATAGCAATGTTCTCAGCTGCTGTGGCTAATGCATTGTGAAATTGATTGTCCCCCTTAATCCCGATACCGCCTTCATCAATTTCCTTTTTCATTAAATCAAGAGACTTCTCTATATCGGCAGCTTTATCAGCATTTATCCTGCGTGCTGCCAATTTAGCTATTTCGGTTTCGAGTAATAGTCTCACCTCAATAAGTTCAACCATAAGCTTCTTATCCTGAAATAAAATGCTGGAAAAAGGATCAATGACATTACTTAGTGTTATTTCTTTAATATAGGTTCCGTCTCCAACTTTTGATTCGATAAACCCCATTATTTCTAATGATCGAAGCGCCTCCCGAATTGCAGTCCTGCTCACATTCAGTTCAACTGCCAGTTCTCTTTCTGTTGGAAGTCGGTCACCAGGCTTTAACGATCCGTTATTAATTAAATTGGTAAGCTGTTTGACAATTCCTTCATATAACCTTGTTTTCGTCAATGGTACTAACATAGGTACCTCCCAAATCAGTTGACTTCAGGTTAATGATAGCAAATATTTGGTTCTTTGTCTAATGGTGATATCATTAGACGAGAGTCAACTGCGCAAAGGGATTCATCTTAATACCTTACTAGCCCAATTCAGCTTTCAGATATGAACAGTGCTTTTATACCTCGTTCCGCCTCAAGATCATTAAATACCTTCTTCCATTCATTGATGGTTGTCTTGTGGGTGATCACTTTGTTCAGGTCCTTATTGGTGTTGGCAATAAGTGAGAGTGCCTTGTCCCAGGATGTGTAGCTTGAACTCATGTTAAATGAAATATCAAGAACCTTATATATCGCTGCATTCCATGGGAAGTTGACTGTCTCCCTCGCGCTTATCCCTATTACTGATATCCTTCCGCATTTCCTTACCATTTCTACACATTGAGCTATGGCTGGTCCCGATCCACTGGTCTCTATTACTAAGTCCGCACCTCTTCCCTTGGTCAGTTCCATTATCCGTTCCACTGCATTTTCTTTTTCTACATTTATTATATAATCAGCACCCAGTGCTTCTGCTGCTTCAAACCTTATCTGTTCACACGCACTCATTCCTGTGATTGCTACCTTTGCTGCTCCCATCGATTTAGCAACGAACGCCGCCAAAATCCCTATAGGACCTGCTCCTGTTATCACCACAAAGTCCTGACACTCTATTCTGCCTCTTTCTACTACCTGGTGCACTGTTATCGCCATCGGTTCTGCCAGGGCCGCAAGCTCGTAGGACAACCCTTCGGGTATCTTGTGCAGAAGCATTGCAGGCATTACCAAGCAATCGGTAAACGCTCCGTTGATTCCCCATCCAGGTGACCTCTTACTCGCGCAAATCTGGACTTTTCCCTGCCTGCACATCTCACATACTCCGCAGGCCATGGAATGCGGTTCTGCGACCACCCTATCTCCGAGCTTGAATCCCTTGACGTTTTTCCCTATCTCAACGATCTCTCCCGAAAACTCGTGCCCCATTACTACAGGAGGCCAGTATGGAAACTGATCATGCCATATATGGAGATCTGTCCCGCATACCCCTGCTGCCTTTACCTTTATGAGCACCCAGTCATCATTGGGCAACTTCGGTACCGCAATGTCCCTAATTTCCATATTGCCGCTACCCTTAGCAACTTTCATCAATGCTTTCATACTAACCTCCCCATAATGCGGTTTCCTTTGCTTCTTTGCAAATTCAACAGGTCTCCATTCTTACTAAAATTTAATTTTATTGCAATACCGCATAGGTCTAGTTTATCATTCTTCAATGCTTCATCTTTCAATGCTTCAGAGATATAAAACTCATTCAGAGACAACGTATTCTTAATCCAAACCATTTTGACCCCCCCTTTTTCAATTTGGGTACATGTCTTAATGGCGCATTTTATGGCAGTTTCGTCACTTGGCATGACGATTGGAATCTTTACAGCATTTGTTTCCGAGCTTGTTATTGCATTTGGATATGTCTGATCAAAATCCATTTTATCAAACATTTTCCTGCAGGTTATATCAGCAAGTCCAAAACCATTGGCGTTATGATGGGATTTATCGGTCAGATCAAGTACAACGATTCTTTCTGCATTGGGCTTCCAGAATCCCAAGGTTGACGACCGCCCTATGACGTTGGAATCCATACCGGTGCCGCTTATGTCCTTGCCCATTTCTTCAACCAGTATTACATCAACCCTTTCAAAGGGAATAGCGGGTATTAGCGCTTTTGCTTCGCAGAGAAGCTTTGGCTCCTCTGCTTCAATTTCCTCTGCAGGAATTGCCACTATTTTATAAGTTCCATGAAATGCGTTTTCTATAATTCCAAGGCCAAAAATTATATTTGTTTTTTCTAAGGATACCTTTGCCATATCATAAACATTTTTCGACATCTTCGGAAGTCCCAGTTGGTGGCATATTGAAGCACCCTTCTGTTTCCCCAGTCCTATTGCAATCATCTTCATTAGGCCACTTTCGTATGGCCCCCTGAAGTCAGTATGCGGCTTTATCCTGCCGACAGGTATAAGGCAATCAGCTTCAAACGCATAATTGTCCATATACACAGGAATCCCAGTTTCTGTTATTCCGATTTGGGTTGTCTCCATAGATGATTTAATCGGGACACCTATGTTTTCTTCGGTTACTCCAAACGTTGCTAGTACCTCCTGCTGCCCTTGGCCGGTTGCACCTCCATGGCTGCCCATTGCCGGTACTATGAAAGGTTTGCCACCCTTTTCCTTTATACAATTTGTCATTGTTCTAATAATTAGTGCCAGATTGGCTATTTCCCTGCTTCCAATGGCTATTGCCACGGTATCTCCCTGCTTGATGCTGCTTAGGGTATTTTCTCTGCTCAGTTCATTAATTACTACCTTTTCTATATCCTTTAACTGATTGCAGGGAAACTGGAATTTTACTTTTAACATTTCTGGTATTTGTATATCTGCCAGAAGTTCTTGCAGTATTCCCATTTTGAATTCTCCTTAATCTATAAATAAGCTTACTCCAAGCCATACTCGACTCTCGCCTTCAATTATCTTAATTCTTCGTTGGTCCAGCCTATGCCAAGTTCATAGAGCTTGCCTTTTACAGGTATTCCATTAACTCCATCCCATCCCATCATTTCATAGTATAAGGTAATGGACTCCTCAAATTCCGCTCTGTCCATCTTTGAACCTTTAAGTGCTCCCCCTTTCAGTTCTTCAAACAACCTATCGGGAAGTGTGTCGTCTTCCCTCGTCAGTCCATGCTTTAAGTTAAAGCACCTTGTCATGGTGGTAGCCCTTTCTCCTAATTTCATTAACTCTAGAAGACTTGTATCCCATCCCGTTGCAGCAGCCACAACTTCCACCAACTGGTTTACCTTCATAGTCCTTACGGGTTCTGCAACGAAAATACATATATCAAGACATTCAAACATGCTCCAATAGTGCTGCAGATATGTGAAAAGCTGCACCTTTTCTCCGCCTAGGCTGAGGCTGGGTACGGGGTCAAGCAGTCCCATTGGATATAAAGACTTCAAAAATACATTCGGATCGTCTGCAGTGTGGCTGTACCCTGTCAGTGCTGAGTCAAAAGCTCCATCATGTTCATGCTGTAAGTGATCCGCGCCTGTAGGTGACACTGCATAGGCAAGTCCTACTCCGTATTTTGCTCTGGGCTCTGCCATAGCAAATTCCTGCCCTTTAACCTGCATGGCATATTTCTCCGAACCCTTTCCTATCTTACGGGCGGCACCCAATGAGCCCTCTGCCAATACATCTCCGAATCCTTTCCTGTAGGCCATCATTTCCAAAATCTTAAGCATGGCCTCTGCATTGCCAAATTTGAGTTCTATTCCCTCCGTATCTTCTATTGTGATGAGTCCCTTTTCATAGCACTCCATCGCAAAGGAGATCGTTGCACTGGCGGATACAGTATCAAGTCCCAACCTGTTGCATACCTCGTGTGCCTTTGGACCTGCATACATGTCACTTACTCCGCACAATGAGCCAAAACCCGCTAGAGTTTCAAATTCGGGCCCTCCATATTTGGGATCTATTTTATATGGCTTTTCAGCCTTTAACACCTGCTTACACCTTATCGGACATGCATAGCAACCTTCAGTCTTGATTTTCAATTCCTGATGCAACTTCTCAACGTCATAGTCAAGACCTGCAAAAGTTCCTGTGGTAAAGTTTAATGTGGGAAGCGACCCTGCCGCCTGTGCTCCGAAATAGTAATCAGTGGTTCCATGTTTGTGCTGGCCATTGTTGTCTGCATTTTTGGGGTAGTTTTCGGCAAAGTACTTAGCTATTGACTTAAGCTTTTCAGGGTCTGCAAATTCTAGCTTATTGGTTCCCCTAACAACTATTGCCTTAAGTTTTTTTGATCCCATTACAGCACCCATCCCTGTCCTGCCATGATAATGACTCAGATCGTGTGCTATAGCAGCTATTTTAACAAGGTTTTCTCCTGCAGGACCAATTATTAGTGTTTTTATCCTGCTATCTCCGAGTTCCTGCTTTATGGCCTCATCCGCATCTCCAGTCTCTTTTCCCCAGATTTGTGCCGCATCTCTTATCTCAACTTCACCATTATTTATAGAAATGTATACAGGTGATTGGGATTTTCCTTCTATTATTAATGCATCATATCCTGCAAATTTAAGTTCTGGTCCCCAGAACCCTCCCGATTCGGATTCTCCATAGAAACCTGTCAAGGGTGATTTTGCCCCCACCGAATGCCTTCCAAGTCCTGGAACAGGTGCTCCTGTAATAACACTGGTCGTAATTATAAGCTTATTTTCCTCACCCAGAGGATCAGCATCCTTAGGCACTTCCTTAAGGAGAAAGTAGCTTATTATGCCTCTTCCCCCCATATACCTTCTGAAAAACTTCACACCTGGCTCCTCAACCTTTATTTCCTTTGTTGTGAGGTTGATTCTTAGAATCTTTCCGTTGTATCCGTATGGCATGTTTTTCACCCCTACTTTTTTATTCAAGATCAATAATATGCCTCTAATATAAACCTTCCCGGTGATAGCCAATGATTTTTAATCACAGGGAATTGTTAAACTAGCTTTTTGCAGATTCAGTGTTGGACTGTGCAGATATAAAAACTGCTATAAGTATTATTAGACCCTTCAATATAAACTGCCAGTAAGATGATACATTCAGAAGGTTCAAACCGTTACTCAGTACACCCATTATTAAAGCACCAACTAGCGTCTGGTAAATTTTCCCTTCTCCACCACTCAGTTTTGTACCACCGATTACAACTGCAGCTATTGCATCAAGTTCATAGCCGCTGCCAGCTGTAGGCTGCCCTGAATTTAATCTTGAAGCGAGAATTATTCCGCTCATCGCTGCTGTCAAACCGCAAATAACGTATACAATTGTAGTATAAAATTTGACATTAATACCAGAAAGCCTCACTGCTTCTTCATTTCCACCAATTGCATATATATATCTGCCCATCCTAGTATAGTTAAGCATTATATGGAATATTATATAAACTACTGCCACAATCAAGACAGAAACTGAAATTGGACCAACATAACCTTTTCCTATTGCTTGAAAGCTTTGAGGAAAATTAGCAACAGGTAACCCCTTTGTTAGAAGGAACCCAACTCCTCTAACTATTGTCATCATAGCAAGTGTTACTATAAAAAAAGGAATATTAAGCCTAGTGATTATTAAACCGTTAATCAACCCAACTATTGCACCTAATAACAACCCTAAAACTATTGATAACCCTACAGGTATACCACTTGTCAACAATATCGCTGTTACAACACCCACAAGACCTGCTATTGATCCTACAGAGAGGTCTATTCCCCCGGTTAGAAGTACGACTGTCATACCTGCTGCAACAATAGCAATCATTGTAACCTGTCGTCCAACGTTAGATAAATTTGTACCCGTTAAAAAATCATCGGATGCTAATGCTATCCCTAAACATAAAATTATTAAAACAAGTACAGTGCCGTAGTTTGATAGAATGTTGTTAAAATATCTTTTTATTTTTACAGAACTTAGATTTGCTCCATTAATTTCTGCCATTTAAATAAACCTCCAATTAAGTATTTAAATAATGAAACTCATTTTTCTTTCATAACCCCTGCAGCATAGTGAAGAATTTTTTCCTGAGTTGCTTCTTCTCTAGAAAGTTCACCAGCAACATGGCCCTCATTCATAATCAGTATCCTGTCACTGATTCCCAAAATTTCCGGCAACTCCGAGGAAATCACAATTATCGTTATCCCATCAGCGACAAGTTGGTTCATCAAATTATAAATTTCAAATTTTGCCCCTACATCTATTCCTCTGGTAGGTTCATCAAAAATCAAAACCTTAGGATTAGTGAACATCCACTTGGCCAAAACAACTTTCTGTTGATTTCCACCACTCAGGTTGATAACTTTCTGTGAAGCACTCGGAGTCTTTATTTTGAGATTGCTCATATATTTTCGAGCAACATCTTCTTCGTATTTTTTAAATAACATAAGTCTTCTTAAAACTTCTTTCAGACTTACTAAGGTTATATTCTTATAAATCTCCAGACCTAGCACTAGCCCCTGTCTCTTCCTATCCTCAGAAACCAGACCTATGCCAGCCCTGATAGCATCTCTGATATTTCTGATGTTTACCTTTTTACCTTCAATAAATATTTCTCCCGAGCTAATCGGATCTGCGCCGAATATAGCCCTTACAAGCTCCGTCCTGCCAGATCCTACCAGACCTGAAATTCCTAATATTTCCCCCTTGTATGCTTTCAAGTTTATATCATAAAGAATACCTGTTTGATTAAGATTTTTTACTTCTAGTGTTAATTCCTTCCTACATCTTTCAACTCTCGCGAGTTCAATTAATTCTCTTCCTACCATCATTTTTATAAGATAGGACTTATCTATGCTCTTGGTTAACTCCGTCCCTATGGTTTTACCATCTCTTAAAACCGTTACACTGTCTGCTATTCTAAATATTTCTTCAAGTCTGTGGGAAATATATACTATTGTCACTTCATGTTTCTTCAATTCTTTTATAACATCAAACAATGAATCTATCTCTGTATTAGTAAGAGTAGCAGTAGGTTCATCCATGATAATAATACTTGCATTCCATGAAATAGCTTTTGCGATTTCAACCATTTGCATCTGGGCTACACTCAGTTTTTTAACCAGAGTTTTTACATTTATTTTAAAATGAAGCCTATCACAAATTTCTTCAGCATCGCTATAAATTTTCTTCCAGTTAATAATACCTAGGCTTTTAATCATTGGTTCTCTGCCTAGATAAATGTTTTCTGCAATACTTAGATTAGGATTTAAAAAGAACTCTTGATAAATTATGCTTATACCGAATCCTTTTGCAACATGCGGATTATCAATAGTTACTTCTTGATCATTAATAAATAATTTACCAGAAGTTTTTTGTATAGCTCCTGCGAAAATTTTCATAAGTGTTGATTTCCCAGCACCGTTTTCCCCACACAACGCTCTTACTTCTCCCTTGGCAACCTCAAAGGTGACATTTTCAAGTGCTACAGCACCAGGGTATACCTTGGTAATGTTTTCCATTCGTATAATTGTTTCCATACAAATCTCTCCTACCTTTGGGATCAAACTTATAATATGTTGGGGGTTATAACAGACTTCATCTTCTTCTAATTACCCGCCATATGCCTGATAATTAAGTACGAGGAGCATATTATCCCCTCATACTTAATTACAAGCTATTAACCTATTACTATTTCAAATACTTATCAATGTTCTCTTTGTTTACCAGGTACTGTGCACCTTCAACCCTAACCCAATCAGGTAGAGTTTCTTTTTTAATCTTCTTTATAGCCGTTTCAATACAAGCCTTACCAATAATGTCAGTATCGGCTGCAACGCTGCCTTTAACGAATTCATTTCCTTTAATAAGCTTTCTGACACCACTGTCTGCATCAAAACCCAATATACAAATGTCTTCAGGTTTTAGCTTTGTTGCCTGGAATGCTGCATTTGCACCTTTTGCAGAGTCATCGTTAATACCGAAAATAACCTTAACGTTTGAGTTAGCTTGAAGTACATCTTCCATGGTTTTCATTGCTGTTTCCATCTTGGCTTTTGCGTCAACATCAGCTACGATCTTAGCGTTTGGAGCTGTTGCTGCAAGACCTTTCTTGAATCCTGTGACGCGGTCTAAAACGTTCTGGAAATACGGGAAGTTCAAGATTGCAACGTCTGCTGTACCGTTGTATTTCTTGGTTATCCATTCACCTGCATATCTTCCTGCAAGCTCTGCGCCTTCTATCTGGTCAGTACCAACTAATGGCACAATTCCCTCAACTTTTGTCATTTCAGAAATCACTGGAATTCCTGCTTTTTCAGCTTTTTCCAAAGCAGGCTTGATACCTTTTGGGTCAACTGCCGAAACTATCATTGCATCTACTTTCTTAGCAATAAAGTCTTCGATGTCTGCTGTCTGTTTTACAACATCCCATTGTGGATCAACGATCATTACCTCAACATTAAGCTCTTTAGCTGCCTTTTTGATTCCTTCCAAATAACCAATGTAATACTCATGTTGTGTTGTCAACGGAGAAATGCCAATGACATACTTCTTTACAACTTCCTTAGGAGCTTCCGTAACCTTTGCAGCCCCGCATCCTGCAAGTCCTAATACCATAGAAGCTACCAAACACAAACTTAACAACCTGATGACCTTTTTCATTTTCAATCCCCTCTCCTTATTTAATTCACATTTAAAATATACAATGGCTGATTTTTGTTTAATATACGGTATTTTATATTTTTCATCTACTTTTTTAATATTTTAAATTGTTTATTAATTATAAAAAATTGCGTCAGTACATCGCTTTCCTATGCTTTTAAGGTAAGCGAAAATAAAATCCCCACCTTGTAATTAAGGTGGGGACTCTACTCGCCTTGACTTACTGCATCAATACCTATGCCTGAACAAAACATCCTGCCTATATCATCGCCTTAAACCTTTCTATGTCAATTCTGTCCTCTAACACACCTATTTCAAAATTAATTTCATACCGTTCACCCGGCTTCAGTGTGGTCAGTCTTCCGTTTTTCCTTGCTTCAATTCTTCCCTCCGGTATGTTTATACCAGGTTCAAGCCCCACAACATAGTCCTGTTGGCCCATCATTTTCCACTCATTAAAGCACGGCATCTGCTTGGGGGAATATGCCACATATCCTCCAAAGTCAATACTCTCATTAACAAGCCCTGCATAAACCTTTTCTCTATCCTGCGGCATTATATGCAAAAATCCCTGCCACTGATAGCCTTTGGTCGGTCTATCAAATAAAGAATACTCTCCATCCCCTTTCCTTGCCTCCTCATTGAACGGCTCTACTTTTAATGCTGATGAGTATAGCTTTGTATCCTTGCTTACAATTGGAAATCCGAAATTGACGTGATACAGTATCATGAAAGGTGACTCATTATACCCTTCGTTCTCTACCATGTCTTTAATAAGCACCTTGGATTCACCCATTTTACATATTATTTCTCTCTTCAAGACAAGATTTTCCGCATAAAGGCAGGACTCACGAATTTTTCCTGACAATTTTATTACGTAGTCGTCTCCATACCAGTTTTCTTCAACATTAATTATCTCTGCTGGAAGATGTGATATTCTGCCATGTATACCAAGTACCTCATCCCCTTCCACACCATGATCCCCCGCCTGTGTTAATCCGCACGTAGTTATAAGCCCTCCATTAAAGCTCCTAAGGAATCCCAATCCTCCATTTTCAAAATACTGCGGTGCTGCTATATTATTCTTGCACATCCAGCCCAAAGACTTCCCGCCGTATTCCGCATCAGCTATATCCATTCCTCTATCAGGAAGCACAGTAAATCTGAATCCTGACCCTGTTTTTACATCTATGCCTTTAATCCCATCAGCACGTCCATTTTTGTATTCAAAAACCCTTGCTCCTGCAAGCTGACTCATGCTCCCGACATATTGTCGGAGTTCATCCATTTTAAATTCCTTACCAAATAATTTCACCATAGAAGCACACCTCCCTTTCCCCATGAAATAAATTTCACCCCCCCGCGACTACAGGCACAATTAAAATTAAATCACCCTGTTTTATGGTCTCATTATCTTTTCTTATCAAAGCATAATTGACACCATTTATTATGACTGTATATAATAGCGGTTTTCTAGCTCTCCTTCCAATTTCCTGATTCAACGTAGATATTGCCTTGTCAATATTGCCATCCAATTCTATATCCATTTTCTTAACGCCAACTTCATAGGAAATAGTGCCAAGAAATTCCACTTTTACATTAACCATAGCCATTTCTCCTATTATCTTATTTTCCTGTTTTCCTGTTTTCCTGACCCTATCCCAACTCATGCAGTTTATCAGTAGGTATACCAATGTTTCTGCCATATAGCATTTTTTATCCCCCTTCTAATGATGATAAAAATCAGTATGCATTAAAATTAGTATAATTCAAATATACAACGACTAGATTTTATTTTATATACGAAGCTTTCTATGTTTCATCTATTTTTTTCATAATATCAAAATTTGTTTATCTATTATATTAATGGTTTTTCTAATTAATTAAACCACTGTCTTCAGGTTTATAATACTTCGATATATTTTCCTGGGTTATAAGAAACTGAGCACCGATAACATTTATCCAGTTCTGAGTATTTTTTTCACCCCTTATCTTGTTTAGCGCAGCATTTATACAAGCTTCAGCAATTTTTTCTGTATCTGCATATACACTTCCTTTAATATATCTGTGAGCATTTATCATTTTTTTGGTACCCAAATCTGCATCAAAGCCTATAATACAAACATCCTCCGGTGGTATGATTGTGCCTTCATACGCAGCATTAGCTCCTTTAGCCGAGTCATCGTTTATACCGAAAACACATCTTACATGTGGATACTTTTGAAGAATATCTTCCATTGCTTTCATTGCCGTCTCCAGCTTGGCCTTACCATCAATCGATGCCACTATCCTTGCATGCGGTGCAGTTTCAGCTAGGCCTTTTTTAAATCCTTTAACACGGTCAATTGTATTCTGAAAATATGGAAAATCAATAATCGCTACATCGCAATACCCTCCATACCTGTAGTTTATCCACTCTCCCACATATTTCCCGGCAAGTTCTCCTCCCGCCTCCTGGTCAGTGCACACTAGAGGATTTATCCCGTCAACTTTAGTCATTTCTACCACAACCGGGATGCCGGCCTCCTCAGCTTTTATTAGAAATGGCTTAATCTCATTAGGTTCTACCGGTGAACAAATAATGGCATCAACTTTATTGTTGATAAAGCCTTCTATATCTGATATCTGCTTGTCAATATTCCACATGGAGTCGGTAACCATGATTTTTATTCCGTTTCTATTTGCTGACTTTTTTATAGATTGGGCATATTCTGAATAGTATTCCAATTGAAATGTTAATGCTGATACTCCTATAACCTTTTTCTTAGGTTCGGACAAATCTTCAGTTTTAGTCTTTGGATTGCTGCATGATATACTTAATATCGCCGTAATTGCGAGCATAACGATAATCACGACATATTTTCGAACCTTCATACACATCCACCTTTCATATAAAAGGAGCAATAAAATTTACAATTTTTCTCGGAATTTAGTTGGGCTCAACCCATAAGTCTTTTTGAATTGTATGGAAAAATACTTGTAATCATTGTAACCAACCTTGCTTGCAATTTCATAAACCTTCAGATCAATTCTACTTAAAAGTTCTTTAGCTTTTTCAAGACGAACCTTCCTTAAGTAATCAGTATAGTTTTCTCCTGTAATACTCTTAAATAAAAAGCTTAAATATGCTGACGAAACAAAAACATGTTTGCTGATTATTTCTAATGAAATATCCTCAAAGTAGTTGTTGTTTATAAAATCCTTAACAGTTTGAATAATTTTTCTGTGAGTTTTCTGATCTGTTTGTTTAAAACTTTTGATATCTTCAGCCAAATTTAATAAAACATTTAGTAAATACTCTTTTATTTCTTCAATTGTTCCAGTTTTTTTGATACAATCTTCAAAATCTGATGTAAATATCTCCGATTCACCTATTTGTTTTTGTAGTTCTGAAAGATTTGCTGCAATCAGAAAGCAAAGTACATAAGCATAATTTTGTATTAATGTACAACTAAGCTTTGCTCTTAAAAACTTATTAAATAAAGCTTCAACAAGTTCCCTCGCTTTTTCTGTATTCCCGCAGGTAATCTCTACAATTATTGAATTGGCTTCAGATGGGTATTCTTTAATCCAATGTTTTTCAAAAGAGATTGTGTCTTCCTGGCTCTGATCAAAGATGAAAAAATCCCTGCAGTAGTCATAGGACCTCCCCTTAAGTGCTTTATTTGCTTGCATATAGGACTTTGAAACATGATTAATATCAGGATATGATAATCCCAATCCTGCAGCTATTATAATGTTTTCATCTATAAAAATCGTTTTTTTGATATTAGAGCACGATTGATTTAATATTAATTTGGCTTTATTGCATAATTCTGATGTTATTTCGTAAGTTTTAAAATTAAAAACAACTATAAGCTCACCTAAACCTTTTGCGATAACAATACCACAGTTTTCTATATCCAATAACTCTTGTATGATCTTTGTACAAGCAAACATAATGCGCTTAGCATCGTTTCCCCATTTTTTTAAGAGGTTTATCATTGACCCCTCTATTTTTATAACAGCAACGGTAAAATTTTCTCCTGTTAAATCCAGCTCAAGATATTCCATTCTTTCATATGTGTTTTGAATAGATGGAATGTCTCCATTTAATAGGCTGAATATAAAATCAGCCCTTAAATTAATCAAACCTTCATTCATTTTGCCGAGCAAAAGTACCATGTCGTGATTCTTTTCTTTTTCTTTATCCAATTCAGTTTTCAATCTAACAAATGTATCAATAAATTTTGTTTTATCTGTTGGTTTAAGTAAATAATCAAATGCATGAACCTTTAAGGCAGCCTTAGCATATTCAAAATCAGCATATCCGCTCAATATAATTATCTTAATGCCCTTATATCTTCCTTCAATGATTCTCGAAAGTTCAAGCCCATCCATTACAGGCATCTTGACGTCCGTCAAAACTACATCTGGGGTGTTCCTCTCAATCATCTCAAGCGCATCACTACCATTAACAGCTTCACCGATAACTTCATACCCCAAGCTATTCCAGTCAATACTTTTTACTATGCCCTTTCTTATCAGGACTTCATCTTCAACCACTAACAACTTATACATTTCAATCGTTACCCCCAATGTTCGTATTTCTATGATTGTTAATGTCATTTTCATCAACAATCACAGGAATACTTATGACTACGCTTGTCCCTTTTCCTAATTGACTGGATATATTTACTCCATACTCATTTCCAAAATATAGTTTTATCCTCTGGTCTACATTTTTAACTCCTACACTTTTAGACAGCGACCTGTCAAAATTATTAAAATAATTAATTTTCAATTTTTCCAATTCTTCAACTGACATCCCAGCTCCATTGTCACTAACTTGGAATACAATAGTGTTTCCAAGTTTAAATGCTTCAATGGTTATCATTCCATCCTTTTCCATGCTTTCAATTCCATGAAGAATTGCATTTTCAATAATTGGTTGAAGTATTAGCTTGATAGTTTTATACTTCAAAATGCCTTCATCAATTTCCCACTCAACAGCCAATCGGTCACTGAACCTTAATTTCTGAAGGTATATATAATTTTTTACATTATTGATTTCGTCTTCAATAGTCATGTATTCCAAACCTTTATTTATGCTTGTCCTGAAAAACTTACCTAACGCTGTAATCATTTCGCTTATTTCGTTCTCACCTTTTAACTGGGCCATCCAGAATATTGACTCAAGCGTATTGTAAAGGAAATGGGGATTTATCTGCTGCTGCAATGCATTTAATTCCGCTTCTTTTTTAAGGAATTCCAGTTCTTTCTCCTTCAATTGGGAGTGATAAACGTCATCAATCAATTTCCTGAGCTTATAAATCATATCATTAAACCCCGCTGAAAGCATTGCATGCTCATCATGGATCTCTCCCCATTCTGCTTGAACAATTGCCGTCAAGTCTCCTTTACCGACTTTTTCCATAGTCAACGTAAGGTTTTTAATAGGCAATGAAATACTTTTAGTTACAATTAAAGATATGAAGAAAGCAAATAAAAAACAAACTATGACTATAAAAAGGGTCATGATGCCATTATTAACAGTGCTTTGTAATAAGAAAGAATAAGGGACTACACTGATGACCCTCCAGTTATTCTTAGGCAGTACATCATAAGCAACTAGCATAACTCCTTCATCTGTGCTTATCTTGAATATACTTTCAGAATCGTGGCCTGATTTTTTAATGTCCTCATTATAATTTATTCTGTCAAGTATTTTTTTATCAAAAGTCTGCAACACCTTGTTTACGTTTGGGTGTGATATTATCCTTCCATCCTGGTCCGTAATTACAACGTACATGTTTTTACCTTTTGTAATTTGCTCACATATTTGATCCAAATAGTCCCTTTTTATTGCCATAAGAGTAAAGCCTGTTACATCCTTTTCAAATTGTATCTTCATTTTCTTTGCAAGAATTATATATATCTCTTCATCGTCATCTATCTCTTTCTTTGAAACCTTCCATATGATCTTAGGGCTGTCATAGGCCTCGGTAATCAAGTTGCTTTCAAATACACTGCCCTTTGTAATTGGAAAAGTGTAATAAAACCTGTCCCCATCCCTTGAACGAATCTCTATTGAATCTATACCTTCATCATTCCCAACAATTGATGCAAGTGTATACTTTATCCTATTGGATATCTCTATCTGTCTGTAATCCTTTAATCCTTTATAATTATAGATATCCGCCAATATTGAACTATTTAGTGCGATACGTTCAAATTTATCAATATAGTTGTCAAAGCGATAACTAATATTGTTGACTATCTGAGTTGAAATATTATGCGAGTATTCTCTTGCCTTCGCTTCCATATCCATGTATGTATTTATAAATGATAATACTGCTACAATTAAAATTGGAACCAAAGATAGCGTCAAAAAGGTCATAATCAGCCTTGTCCTGATTTTTATTTTCCTCAATGCTCTCTGAATATTTAAGAATTTTTTTATTCTGTTTAGTAAACTATTCATTAATTTTCCCTTCAAATATGAAAAATTTCAAAAAAATCAATTATCATTTATCATATTTTATCATAAATAAACTGCCTATTAGCTCTTCTAATTAAATATTCTATTTTTTGTTTTTAGAAACTAAGTATCCAAGAATGTGGATCTATATAGGATTGAGTTCCAATGCTTGCAATCGCAATCAATATATGATACATTTACCAAATGATTCAAACCATATACTCCTTTCATATTTAAAATAAGAATACTTGAATATCACACATAAATACCGTCTTTTGTCTATGCACTAAGGACCAATAACAAGCTTCAGGATTCTGCCTATCTTTTAACATTTAACCAAATCACGTAGTAGAACAGTAAAAAAAGCGCAGGACTTCGTTAATCGAAGACACCTGCGCTTTTCTATGCCTAATATAGGTACCAAATACCCATGAACTTATCTTAACTTTCGTTACTTCGCCACCCCTTTTACCACGGGAATATGGGTTCTCCTTGATTAAATGTGAGCTCCCCAGCCTGAGTTAAAATTTCGATTTGCGAATGGGCCTGTGCCTTTTCGAGTAAAGTCTCACTAATTACGATCTCCTCTAGCTCCAGAGTGTTTTTAATCCACACGATTCGATGTTTCCCGCGATCTACCCCGTTACAGGCTTTGACTACAATCCGTAGAGCGTCCTCTTTATTGCCCGCAACCATTGGAATCTTGACTGGTAAAACCTCCGTACTGGTAAAAGAATTGGTATAAGTCGCAATGAAATCTATGTTATCAAATAAGTTTTGTGTAACTACATCGACTACCCCAACTCCATTAGCATTACCATGGGTTTCTTCAGATAAGCTAAATATGGCGCTTTTTTGAAACCTTGGACCGTCATTACAATACTTGGTAATATATAGGCCCGTAACATTAGGATCTTGGCCTTCCCCACTAATGTTTTTTCCAATTTCTTCAATCACTAACACGTCAAACTCGGGAAACAGCAGCCGTCCCATAATCCTTTTACTTTCTTCCAGCAAGGCCATCTCCTTTTCCATGGCTAGAATATCCGCGCGTGAAAGTACCTCAATTTTATAAGTTTGTTCATAAGCATTTTCAACAATTCCTAGAGCAAATAATACCTTAGTGTTTTCAACAATCATTTGAGCACCCTTGGGAATCAATTCAGCAAAACGCCCAAAGCCTTGGTGATGTAAGGAGTCCGCTCCAATTTGTTTACCCAGTCCAATCGTTAACATCTTCGCCACGCCACTCTCAATGGGGCCCCTGAAGGCGGTATGGGCTTTCACACGAGTAATCACGACGATACCATCCGCTTGAAGGGCACTTTGGGCTACGTAGATAGGAAGTCCTGGTTCAAGTTCTCCGATACTTGCCACCTCCATGGAGGCGTCGACCGGGACTCCCATACTTTCCGGGGTAATCCCGTACGATGCTAAAACCCCCGCTTGTCCGGAAGCCGTTGCCCCCCCATGGCTCCCCATCGTTGGAATAATAAATGGTTTAGCTCCTGCTGCGATCAATTCATCCACAAGTGTCTTGGTTATTTCCTTGATATTAGCTATTCCCCTGCTTCCCACCCCAATGGCAATGGTTTTCCCTTGGAGATCAGTCAAGTGAGGTACTAGTTGAGTCTTTACTTCTTCGGGAACGTTGTCAATCCGCTCTTGCTTAAAGTGCTGTTTAACCTTGACGAACCTTGGCAGAGGAATATCGGCAAACAGTTTCAAATCTAAAGATTCCATCACTCTTCCCCCTTATTTGAGAACACCTAAGTTCTAATAAAAGTTTCATTTCCCGAACTTCTTCTTCAGTTGGCAGTCGAAAGGGAGGCTTGATTCCACCAAAAAGGAAATGCCCAGCTTTGTAATCGTTTCCTAGAAGCTGTTTGTGAAACTTCGGGCATTAACCCCAAAGACATTCCTCCGGTCCCGCTATAAGTTGTCCGCTTCCTCTTGATTAGCTGCAAGCGCAGTCAACACTTGGTTTTTCTTGGGTTGAGTTTATTTATGTTATCCCTATGGATATATTTTAGATTATATATCTTGCAACAAGTGCATCTATTTCATTTTCATTATTCAGGGTCAGCTCAACGTCATTATATAATTCCCATTCCTCGGTATGTTCAACAGTCGCTCCAGGTTTAAGAAGTTTCAGTGGTGATAATGATTCCATTTCAAGCATATAATCGATAGTATAAGTTTCATATGAAACCCCATTATCTGGGTATATGGCATCATTGAAATGCTTATAACGCTTAATAAAGAGATTGCGTTCGTTCAGGTAGGCAGCCCAGCCATCTTCATTGGATATTCCAAGCTTGAAGTCCTCCTTATTATTTCTATCTTGTTGCAGGGTCACATACCTGTTGCCCCAGTTCACGCGCGGATCAGCCATCTTTGTATAGGCCCAGATAGTCATAAATCTGGCTCCTTTTGCCCCATCCGAAAAGTGTGATTTTTTCGTTGCAAACGGCAGGATTTCCTTTCCTCCGGGCGCCATAACCGACGCAGCCCAGGCAGCGAGTTCAACATCCCAAGCATTCCTATTGGTTATCCTATGTAAAATTTTAACCTTGCTCTCTTCTGGTGAAAGAACAATCTCAATCTCCTTTTCTATTTGAACCCATGGTTGCACCTTGCTTTTCAGCCTGATGCCGTTTTCAACTTTACACCAGTCTACTGCAGAGTTGTCCGGGTAATAAGTGCGTGGAAATGCTTCCGGACTGCTCCAAAGTCTGTGTCCACCCATTAATCTCCATTTTTCACCGTCAATTTCCAGCTCTAACTTTGAATCATCACAGAAAACATTCTTATCTCCAGTAAAACCGTACCTTATTATTCTGGGCCCGGCTTCCACGGTCACAACTAAATCCACTTTACCATTGGATATTTCTACGCATTTTCCGTAATTTTTATAGCATATTTCCTTAATTTGTACTGTAGACATAAATTAAACTACCTCTTTCTCACTTATTGTAAATCAATAATTAATTTTAACCTCCGACGATCACAGGCACTATTAAAATACAATCACCCTGTTTAATAGTTTCACCATTCTTTTTTAGCATAGCGTAATTGGCACCATTTATTAAAACCGTATACAATAATGGTTTTTCAGCCCTGCTTTCAATTACCTGCTTCAGCGAAGATATTGCCTTGTCAATATCGTTATCCAATTCCATATCCATTTTCTTGACACCAACCTCCTTGGAAATAGTGCCAAGAAACTCAACTTTTACCTTAACCATAGCCATTTCTCCCAATTACCTTATTTCGCTGTTTGTCCAACCAATCCCCAACTCATGCAGTTTACCTTCAGTAGGTATACCGGTGTTTCTATCCCATCCCATCATTTCATAATATAACGAAATAGATTCCAAGAATTCTTCCTTGTTCAGTCTGGCCCCTTTCAAGGCGCCTCCTTCCAATCCCTCAAACAACCTGTCAGGCACTGTAGTGTCATCTTCTACTTTAAGGCTGTGTTTGACATTGAAACACCGTGTCATCGTAGTTGCCCTTTCTGCAGTTTTGAATAATTCCCAAAGGCTGGTTTCCCATCCCGTAACGGCATTGACTATATCAACCAGCTGTGTTAATTTCATTGTCCTGACAGGAGCAGTTATAAACATGCACAAGTCAAGCACGTTGTGCAAACTGAAATTATGCTGGAGGTATGTAAAAAGTCTTACCTTTTCAGGTCCTAAGGAAAGGCTTTCAACAGGTTCCAAAAGTCCTAGGGGATATATTCCCTTCATAAAGTAATTTGTGTCATCGGCCGCATGGCTGTATCCTGTTAGAGCCGGATCAAAGGCTCCGTCATGTTCTGCCTGCAGGTGGTCTGCACCTGTCGGTGATACTGCGTATGCCAAGCCTAGTCCGTATTTTGCTCTTGGTTCAGCCATTGCAAATTCCTGACCCTTGGTCTGCATGGCATATTTGATAGCTCCTTTGCCTATCTTTTCTGCCGCTCTCTTACTTCCTTCAGCGAGTATATCCCCAAACCCATCCCTCGATGCTATCATTTCCAATATTTTCAGCATGCCTTCAGCATTGCCGAATTTCAGTTCTATCCCACCTGTATCTTCCTTGGTAATTAATCCGTTTTCAAAGCATTCCATGGCAAATGCTATTGCAACACCTGCGGAAACAGTATCCAAACCATATTTGTTGCACAATTCGTGTGCCTTGGATGGAGAGAACATATCATTTACACCGCACGTAGAACCAAATGCAGCTAATGTCTCATATTCAGGTCCGCCATACCTTGGGTCTATGTTGTAAGGCTTTTCAGCTTTAAACACCTGTTTGCACCTTATGGGACATGCATAACAGCCTTCCGTCTTGATTTTAAGAGTATCATGCAGCTCATCTATAGTGAATTCAAGTTCATCAAAGTGTCCGGATCTGAAATTCCTTGTTGGGAGCGAACCAGCATCATTCGCTCCAAAATAGTAGCCACTTGTGCCAATTCTTGTATGAGAACTGTTATCGGCATTTGATCTGAACTTTTCTGAAAATTCCTTTGATATTTGCTTGAGCTTCTCTTCATCTTTAAAATTAAGCTTATTGGTCCCCCTTACTACCACTGCTTTCAGGTTCTTGGAACCCATTACCGCACCCAAACCCGTCCTTCCGTGATAGTGGGTTACATCGCTTGCTATTCCTGCAAACCTAACAAGGTTTTCTCCTCCCTTACCGATGATTAAGGTTCTAACCTTCCGATCACCCAACTCTTCAACCAGTATATCCTTCGTGTCAGCAGTATCCATGCCCCACAAATGAGAGGCATCCTTTAATTCAACCTTACCGTCGTTTATCCAGATATATACTGGAGCAGACGATTTACCCTCCACAATAATTCCTTCAAAGCCTGCAAACTTTAATTCCGGTCCCCAAAATCCTCCCGCCTCAGATTCTCCGAAAAAGTTTGTGAGCGGCGATTTGGCTCCGACTGAGTGTCTTCCGAATCCTGGTACGGGCGCACCGGTTACCACACTTGTGGCAAAAACAAGTTTATTTTCCTCACTAAATGCATCTATACCTTCGGGTATTTCCTTCAAAAGATAGTATGCAACTATACCCCTACCACCTAGATATCTTCTGAAAAAGTTTACACCTGGTTCTTCTACCGTTATATTTTTTTCTGTAAGATTAACCCTCAATATTTTCCCGTTATATCCATACGCCATATAAATTATCCCCCTTTATCTAGAAAATTTGGACACCGATTTATCAAAACATGCAACTGCTTGCTGTGTTATTGACATTATGCTTTGCATCCTCTCAAGAGTCCTGTCCTTAAATACCCTAATATTTATAAGCGCTTGATTTGTGCTTTACAGCTTGGTCGAAACTGGTTCCAGTGATAGCACAATATCGTTAAATGCTCTATTGATTTCCTAGATGGCTAACGGCACCTGCTCGTTGGCAAGCACGGACTGTTTTGTATATGCCAACATGGTTTTTGAATCTGACGTCAGATCCTTTGCTGCAGCCTCTACATTGCCAATTAGGCCTTTTAAGTTCAGTATCATCTTATTTACACTTATTTCAAGCTTTCATTACTGATATAAGCAGAACCCTTCAAATTCGAATACTTAAGTATTTTTTTTGGAAAGGCCCCCTGCTAGAGGTGCCTTTCCAATGTAAGAATGAAAATATTTGAAATCATTTAAACTCATATTTTATGGAGCACTAAAATATTTATCTTTCCATTCACCCATTAGTTTTTTAGTCATTTCAGTAATACCCTGTTCATAGTTTGCACTATTATCCTTGTTGATAAAGAAGGAACCAGAGTCAATAATGGCTGGAGCATCGCTCTTCCATTTGTATCCATCAGCTAGAAGCTTAAAGGAATATAAACCGATGTATGCTTGTCCATAAGGATTTTGGGACATTGTTCCGAGCATGAATCCATCTTTTATTGCGTCAATTACTATTTTATCTGTATCGATTCCTACAGCTTTAATATTCTTTTCGTTGAGCTGACGAAGCTGTGTTGCAACTGTTACTGAAGGAATGTATGCTGTACAAATTATACCGTTAATCTGTGACTTCTTTGCTGCAAGCAAGCTGCTTACTGCGTTCTGTGCTGGTTCTGCCACGTCAATGTCAGTTATTGTCTGAAGAAGCTTCACATCAGGGGCTTCTTCAACCGCTTTCTTAACTGCATCCATACGCTTTTTGGTGTTTGTATCGGTGAGCTGTCCTGTCAAATGAACGAGATTTCCTTTCTTACCCATTGCCTCTATAGCGCGTTTGGCTCCCTGGTATGCCGATTCGGAAACATCGGTTGCCAAAGTGAATTTTGCCTTGGATGGTTGTGCAGGTGCTCCCGCAAGTGCTATAACAAACACATTGTTGTCAACCATTTTGCTTATTTCTTCATTTCCAGCAACAGGGTCTGAAGGCATAAGTGCAATTCCCTTATATCCTTTTGCTACCAAACCGTCAAGAACTACGTTCTGTTCGTTCTGGTTCCAGTGCTGTGGTGCCTGTACTTCCACTGCTGGTATTCCAAAGTCTTTTGCAGCGTCTTTTGCACCTTGTGCCCACGGATCAAAATATGGATGTACCGCGCCTTTTACCAATGCAAACTTGTATTTGTCAGGTGAGGCCGTTTCCTTCTTTTGTTCTTCTGCCGAATTTTTTGCAGGATCAGTCGTCTTAACTTGGCCGCACCCTACAACCATAACTATTGCAGTGACCAATAGCAGCACCAGAGAAATTGCCCATAACAGCTTACCATTTTTTTTCATAGTCTTTTCCTCCCTTTAAATTTTTTCACCCTTCATTAAAATCAATTTAATAATTTAAGAAATCTACCTCCTTTCAAAATTTTTATATTTTGCTGAAAATATGATCCATTATGTTCCTACTCATAGGATCATAATCCTTGCAGTTTTGAAGTTCTCCGCATATCTGGCCGTTCTTGAATACCAATATCCGGTCTACCAGTTGTACTATCTCGGGCATGTCCGAACTTATCACTATGATGGATATCCCTTCATATGCCAGGTTGGATATTAAGTCATGTATCTCCGATTTTGTCTTGATATCTATCCCTACTGTCGGTTCATCAAATATCAATATCTCGGGTTTGACAGAAAGTCCTTTGGCGATACACACCTTCTGCTTGTTACCCCCGCTCAGGTTCGCTACCAACTGCTCTATACTCGGTGTTCTTATCTCCAGCTTTTGTTTGTAATACTCCGCTACCTTTTTTTCTTCTTCAAGGTCTAGCATAAAAAAACGGTTGCATATCTTCTTCCACATTGAGGCTGCGACGTTCCGTGTGATGGAGTGAGATAAAAACAGCCCTTCTTCCTGCCGGTTCTCAGTTACATACACCATTCTTGCTTTCTTGATCGCTTCGGCTACACTGCGTATTTTTACCATCTTCCCATTTAACAGCACTTCTCCTGCTATGGATGCCTCTGCACCTATCAACGCCTTGGCAAGTTCTGTCCTTCCAGCTCCTACCAAACCGTACCACCCAAGTATTTCTCCCTTGTACAGCTTGAACGAGTTTTTCATAGGACTCTTTTTGCTGCTCAGGTCATTTACCTCCAGCACTGCTTCTTTGCGTAAATTCCTTATCTCAAGCTTCTTGATGTTCTGTGTACGTCCTACCATCATTTCTATCAACTTGCTCCGGTCCAGTTCCTTGATTGTCTTTTCCGGACCTGCATTCTGCCCGTCCCTCAGAACTGTTACCATATCGGCAATTTGGAATACTTCCTCCAGTTTGTGGCTTACATACAGGAACGATACCCCTTGCTTCTTCAATTGTCGAATTATCGCCAGCAGTGCGTCTGCTTCCTTCAGCGACAGTGAAGCTGTCGGTTCGTCAAGTAATATTATCTTTGCCCGTGAGGACAGCGCTTTGGCTATTTCTATCATTTGCTTCTGTCCGGCACTTAAGTTTTCCACGCGCTGCCTTGGGGATATGTCCAGACCTACCATATTCATGAATTCTTGCGCTTCCTGAAATATCTTTTCTCTGTCGATGAGGGATATAGCTTTCTCTGATATCTTCTCCAACAGTATGTTCTCTGCGACCGAAAATGTTGGTACCAGGTTTCTTTCTTGGTGTACTACATTTATTCCTTTGAAAAACGCTTCCCTCGGGTTGTTGAAGTGAACCTGTTCCCCAAATACACTTACTGTTCCTTCATCTTGAGCGTGTACACCCGATAGTATCCTTATCAAGGTGCTTTTCCCTGCACCATTTTCTCCCATAAGTGCATGGACTTCGCCCTCTCTCATTTTTAACGACACGTTGCTTAATGCTTTTACTCCCGGGAAGATTTTTGTTATATTTTTTAGTTCAAGCGCTATCCTTTCTTCATTCATCTTTATTTCTTCAATATTCACTTTTTCTCACCCCCATCCGTTCAGCATTTATAGTACGTATCCGGTCTATTGCAACTGCTGCTAATATTATCAGGCCCTGTATAAGATTCATCCAATAGACATCTATGTTAAGATGGACCATTCCGTTGGATATCAGTACCAGCACAATCGCTCCAAGCACCGTGCCTGTTGCGTTGATTTTACCGCCTGCCAGCCGCGTTCCACCTATTAGAGGCGCCGCAAATGAGAACAGCATCCAATCTGAACCGACATCGGGTTGTGCAGAGCCAAGCCTTGCCACAAGAAGCACCGCTGCTATCCCTGCAACCAACCCTGATAAAAGGTGTGATATGACCGTTATCCGCCCTACCAGTATACCGCTCAATTCTGCCGCCTTGACGTTTCCCCCTACCGCCAGTATCTGTCTACCAAGGCTTGTATACTTGAATCCCATCCCAAATATCACTATGACTATCAGCATTACCCATAACAGTATAGGTATTGATAAGATGCTCCCACTGCCTATGTACTTGAATGTTTCAGGCAGGTTGTAAAATGGTGTTGCTTTTGTTATTCCAAGGTTCAATCCCGTAAAGACGCTTGCAGTAGCAAGTGTAGTCAGGAATGAAGATACTCCTGATGAGCCCGACTTTGCTATTATCAATCCATTTATTACCCCGCATAGCATTCCGGTTGCCAAACCTACCACGATTGCTATTACTACCGGGAACCCCAACACATCCATCATGCCACCGGTGACAATACCCACCAGTCCTCCTATGGCACCAACCGATACGTTCATTCCTCCCCCCGCCAGGATTATCATCTGTGATAATCCCACTAGTGCAGTTATGGAAACGATTTTTGCTATTACATTGAAGTTTGCCTGGGAAAAGAAATCTGGTTTCATTACCCAAAGAATTACCATGAGTAGTATTATTACTCCTCCAACACTAAAGTTGCTTGATCTTTTTATGTTTTCTAAAAGCATTTTATTTTTAGATGGAGCTTTCGTTAATGTGCTCATCTCTCATTATCTTCCTTGTAAGATAAACCGTTTTCTGTCATGTTTAGGGTTATCTTTGCTGGTTCAAGATGATTGACCTCAGCCACCTTCGGTTTATATCTTCTTTTGCATAACAAATGAGAGACGCAATCTGTCAACTTGAAATGCCGCCAGCAGCATAACTCCAAGGAAAGCCTGGAACCAGTTGGAGTTTATATTCAAAAGTACTAACCCGTTTATCATGATACTCATCAACATGGCACCCAGTATCGCTCCCGACACTGAAACCTTACCACCCGACAATATTGTGGCTCCAAGTACAGGAGCTGCAAAGGATACCAGCATCCAGTCCTGGCCTACCGATAGCTGTGCAGAACCTAGTCGTGCCACCTGCAGTATGCCAGCCATTCCTGCCAGCAGCCCACTAATTGAATGAGCTGTAAGTATAATTCCCGAAGTTTTTATACCTGAGAAATATGCAGCTCTCTCGCTCGCACCTGTTGCCAGTATCTGCCTCCCTATAGGCAACCGGTACATGAACACGCTTAATATCACTGCAACTCCTAAGGTTATCAAAAACAATATAGGCACATGGAACACACTCGCTTTACCTATCGCCCTAAATCCAGCAGGCAGGTTGGAATACATCTCACTTTTGGTTGCTACTGTAGCAATTCCAAGATATATGCTTGCCAGTGACAATGTTATGATGAAGGGGTTTATCCCCGTTTTTACAATTAGCAAGCCCTGTATGTATCCCAATATCATCCCGATCAATGCCCCAATTATAAGCGCCAATAACACTGGAATCGCATACTTTTCCATTAATGCTGCGGTAAACATGCCTGTAACTCCTGCCATGGAGCCAAGTGCGAGATTGAATTGCCCTATGGAAAGAACCATAAGTTGTGAAAATCCTACTATGGCAGTTATAGCTATTGTTCTTCCTAATGAATCAAGGTTAAATGCTGAAGTGAATCCTTCAGTTACCATAGTAAGCAGTATACTTATCACAAATACTGCGATTGTAACACTTGCTATGTCTTTTTTAATCAAATCATTAATTAATTTTCGACCCATACTCTACTCCTCCAAATTCAAATACATTATTAATTTATCTGCTAAAGAACTATCCCATAAATACACCACCGTTGATGTCGATAGTCACACCCGTTATATACCTTGATCTTTCGGAAGCCAGAAATTGTATGACATCCGCCACGTCTTCCGGTGTTCCTATTCTTCTTAATGGGACCGTTTCAGGGTCAAAATGGTTAAAGTTCTTAGTCATTTGAGTGTCAATAAACCCTGGTGCTATGCAGTTGACATTGATGTTAAAAGGTCCTACAGCTTTGGCAAGTGACATGGTTAAGGCTATAATTCCACCTTTTGATACAGCATAATTTACACCTGTGGCTATTCCGCCTATCCTGCCCGAAATGGAAGATATATTAATCACTTTCCCGTATTTTCTCTGTTTCATTTTGGTAAAGGCTTCTCTTGAGCAGAGATATGCACTCCTGAGATTTATGTTCATCACCATATCCCACTCTATATCTCCTATTTCCTCTATACTGCCTACAGGACAAATGCCTGCACCGTTAACCAGGATATCCAGCGACTCAAATTTCTTGGCCGCAACTTCAAATAATTTCTTTATATCTGAATAATCTGCAACATTGACCTTCTCAGCTATACACATACAGCCTGTTTCATTACTTATCAGCTCGCTTGTTTCCTCTGCTTTTTCAATGTTCAGATCTGCTATTACTATTCCTTTTGCTCCCTCCTTGGCGAAAGTCATTGCTGTTGCAGCACCTATCCCTCCTGCCGCACCTGTAATTACTGCATATTTTCCTAATAATTCATTCATATTGCACCTCCAATTTATTGAAAAATATAGCTTGCTTTTATATATCAAACTCTATATCCGCAATCCTGACAAAAGATCAGCTTGTACTGCCTAAAACAATTTGTTCGAATTTGTCTTTCACTGCACTTAAAGTTTCTTCTGGGCTTTTCCTCCCTGCAACTGCATCTAAGATTCCGTCAGCTAATATTTTCTCAAATAGATTCATATCAAGTATTTTCCCCTTTTTGTTTCTGATTGTCTGCTTTTTCCTTTCGGTATCCAGATAGGTCGAGATATTTTCCATCCATGGATATGCCAAAGATAACCGGGAATTATCAACTACATTGTTTTTAGGGACAAATCCGCCCAATAAAGTGTTGTGCACTGATAAACTATTGCTGCACGCCCATTTCATAAATTCATAGCTTTCTTTCGGATATTTGGAATACTTATTGATTCCAAACACCCAACCGCCCAGCACAGACGCATTTCCAGGTATAGCATCAGACTTTATGTTGTTGAACATATTTGCCACCTGACGGTCGTATATATTTGAAACATGCGAATTATACGTATTTATAAAGGCTACATTCCCTTTTACAAACTTATCTATCTGATCATCCCACCAATAGTCTATAGATTCTACAGGACAATAGCGGTAAGTCTCACATAAGCTGTTTAAAGCCTTAATGTTCTCAATGCTATTTATTACAAATTCCCCGTCTCCCGTAATTATTCTTCCATTATAGGACCATTGCCTAGGTAAAAATTCTTCTATAATTCCGGTAGGGTTTAAGCCCGCAATACATGTACCGTATTCTGTAGGAGAATTGGAATTATACTTTCGGGTAAAAAACTTGGCAACCAGATTAAATTCAGACCAAGTCTTCGGTGGCTTGAGTTCAATACCATACTCTTTATAAAACATCCATTGTATTTTCGTGTCCTCCAACAAGTCCCTCCTGTAAAACATCATCTGAACGCCGACCATTAGCGGGAAAGTATAGACACTGCTTGAATAATCAATAAATGTTTTTCTTACATTTTCGTTAAAGTTCAGCAGAAATTCGTCATTATCATTCTTTATAAAATCGTCAATTTTTAAAAGACAACCACTTTCTACAAATTCCTTTATCCATGGCAAATCGATCAAAAATACATCGAAATCGCTCTTTCCCATTTTGTTGCTTTCAATAATACTGTTGTATAAATCTATATAATGACATTTACGATAATCAACACTTACCCCGAAATGGTCTTCAAAGTTTGGTATTAATTTTAGCATTGCTTCGGACATTGGCCCATCAAGAAGCAAAAGGTTTATCTTCTCTTTTTTTGTATCAGTAATAGTAGTTGGTTTGTAAACCATCTCGCTATTTTCCCTTTCATTTTTCAAGAGTATCTGCTTGTTTTCAAAGAGTATTGGGGAATTTAGATTTTTAATTAGTAAATTCATTCCCTCAATTCCTAGCCTCGTTGCATTCCTTTTTAACTTTACAGTTCCTTGTCTATTATCAAATTTATACCAACTGTCTCCCGAGAGACTGTAGATTTCAGACTTTTTGTTCAACACTCCAAGTATTTCTATCAGGTTTTCCGCTAAAACTTCATTTGAGGTTATAAAGCAGTCTGGAATTTTATCCATTTGGCTAATGAAATAAAGAATCTGTTTAAATGAGTATTCCCTGTTCAGGCTTACATGCAGAATATTGTTGCGGCAATTCCCGCTATGCTTCTCAAACGCCATTTTAAAACCATTTTCACATTCCTTTTCTGAACTGAATTCCGTATGACCTGTAACAAGTACAATCTCACGTTCTTCATCCGAGTGAGTAAGCATAAAACCATTTAGCAGATTTTCAGTGATTTCGTATATGGTGTTAAAGTTGTCAAAGCTAATAGAATTATAATCCTTATCCTTGATTATTCTTTCTAAAAAAACAATTGGTATCTTTTTTGATAAAATCGAATCAAATATACCAGTATTCGTTGCATTGCACGTTATAATCAATATTCCTTTTACGCCCAGATCAATAAGTTCCTCAAGCACCATGTTTTCATAATTTTTCATATCATTTGCCGTCTTAATAATCAAATGATAATGTTCTTCTTCCGCAGCCTTCAATATACCATCCACGATCTGGTTATAGTGGCTATAAATATTGGGCAAAATAACACCGATGAATTTAATCTTGTTCGTCTTGAGATTTCTGGCAAGAAGGTTGGGAGTATAGTTTAATGTTTCAATGGCTTCCATTACATTTTTATAAACTGCACTGCTCACGTTGTTTTTATTGTTTATGATATTGGAAACTGTTGATACTGAAACATTTGCCAGCTTTGCAACATCTCTAATATTAGACATTTATACTATGCCTCCCTTATTTGTTTGATATCTCTCGGCTCCTTGCAGCTATTGCTATGCTATGGCATTGCCATTATTAATTCTGTCGATAGTAACTTTTTTCTTTAGTTAATATCCATTCACCTCTACAGCCGTTTTATCATGGTTTTATAATATATCGAAAAATACAAAGATTCAATCATTATATGTACTGTTTATATAACTAATTCTAGAATTAGTTTAGTAAACCGTTCTAATTCAACTTATGACGTATTAATGACATTACCTCGCAAATAAATTTTGCACACGAAAAGACTTGTATGCCAGCCGTTTAGTGTGTTCATCAAATCGGGATAGGGTCAGTACTGTAAAGTTAATGAAGGAATACTGTAAGAAAATATCATTTTGCGACAAATTGGGCAAAGAAAAAAACGCTCCTTTAATATCAATTAAAGTGAGCGCCCACGGCACTGGCAAAGCAACAAAATCTGATTATAACGGTTTACTTGGATTATGTGTTGTCAAAATTCCTAAAATTCCCGAATGAATTCCGAGTTCCAACTGTTCGAGATCGGGGCGATGCGTTAATTCAACCTCCTGATAATACGGGTACAAATTTAAATACATCCCCACTATTTATGGATTGATTTTCTCCACCTTTTATTATTAAAGAAACCAGTCTATCATTCAACAACAAAACATAGGGTATTTTGATGTTATAATCCATTTCCAGACATCGACCTATTGTGCCCACTGCTTTTTCCAATTCCGGTTCAACTTCAAAGCACATATCTTTTTTGCCAATGATTCCAACAAATTGACCATAAAATTCCATCCTTATTTTTACCAAATCATTCATACATCCATCCAATAGCTAGCTCGTAAAGTTTTCCTTCAGTAGGAATGCCTTCAGAATCCCATCCCATCATTTGATAGTAAAGCGAAATTGCTTTTTCAAACTCAGCCTTGTCAAGCTTGGATCCCTTCAGCGGACCCGATTCAAGTTCTGTAAACATCCGGTCCGGAAGATTGTCGTCTTCCTTTGTCATGCCATGCTTAAGGTTAAAGCATCTTGCCATTGTTGTTCCACGTTCACCGAGTTTCATGATTTCCCAAAGGCTTGTTTCCCAACCTGTAGCTGCTTTCAAAATCTCAGGAATATGATTAATCTTACCTGTCCTTACAGGTTCGAAGGCAAATATGCACAGCCCAAGTGAGTTGAAAAGGCTGAATAGATGCTGGAGATAAGTGAAAAGCCTAACTTTATCAGCAGAAAGAGACAAACTCTCTACTGGTCCCAATATTCCCATCGGGTTGCATGCCTTCACAAAAACTGAAGGTTCATCAGCATCATGGCTGTACCCAGTGAGCTTAGGATCAAATGCCCCGTCATGCTCATGTTGGAGGTGGTCTGCACCTGTAGGAGAAACTGCATACGCAAGTCCCATTCCGTATTTTGACCTGGGCTCAGCAAGAGCAAATTCCTGACCCTTTACTTGCATGGCATAATTTATTGCATCACCTCCCAGCTTTTCAGCACATCTTTTGCTTCCTTCTGCAAGGAAATCACCAAATCCATCACGTGCCGCAATCTTTTCCAACATCTGTAGCATAAACTCGCCGTTACCATATTTTAAATCAATACCATCCATCTGTTCTTTTGTCAAAATGCCTCTTTCACGACACTCCATTGCAAAAGCTATAGTTACCGAAGCAGATACGGAGTCCATTCCATACCTGTTGCAAAGCTCATTCGCCTTACAAACTACGTTAAAATCCTTAACTCCACAAAGCGAGCCAAAGCCTGAAAGTGATTCGTATTCTGGTCCCCCGTACGCTTCATCTATTTCATATGGGGAAGTGCTCTTCATAACCTGCTTACACCTAATTGGACAGGCATAACATCCTTCAGAACCTATTTTTAGAGCCTCATGCATATCGTCAACCGTATAATCCAGTTCAGGGAACTGGCCAGTTGTAAAATTCCTTGTTGGGAGTGACCCTGCGATATTTGCATTAAAGTAATACTGGTTTGTACCATATTTGTTCTGAGTATTATTGTCTACATTCTTTTTAAAATTCAAGCTAAACCATTTGGCCAATTCCTGAATCTTTTGAGCATCATACATCGGAGGTTTTTTTGTACCCCTCACAGCGATAGCTTTTAACATTTTTGACCCCATTACGGCACCAAGACCGGTTCTACCGTGATAATGGTTCAAATCGTTTGCAATACCTGCATACCTGACAAGGTTTTCCCCTGCTTTTCCAATAACTTCGAACTTTAGTTTTGGGTCTCCAATCTCAGCTTTTATTGCTTCAACCGCGTCTTTTGTATCTTTACCCCATAAATATGAAGCTTCTTTGATTTCAGCGACTCCGTCCTGTATCAACAGATATACGGGTCTATCGGATTTACCTTCAACAATTACGGCATCGTAACCTGCGAATTTTAATTCAACACCCCAGAACCCTCCTGCCTCAGACTCTCCAAATAAGCCCGTAAGAGGAGACTTTGCACCTACAGAGTTTCTTCCAAGCCCTGGATATGCTACTCCTGTTATTACACTTGAAGCAAAAATCAACTTATTCTCAGAACCTAAAGGGTCAGTATCGGGTTCAAGTTCCTTATGAAGGAAATAAGCAATCATAGATCGGCCACCCATATATGTCCTGTAGAAAAGCTCGTCCATCTCTTCAATTTTCGTCGTGCCAGTTGTTAAATTAACACGCAATATCTTTCCATTATAGCCATAAAGCATTAATTTACCCCCTAAATAACCAATATATAACTTAGCTAGGTCGTCGCATAATTTATGTTTAATTTAGCCCGTTCTTTAAGTTTATTGAACTAAATCTGTCTATACCTACTGCAATAAGTATGATCGAACCAATTACCACCTGGTGCCAGAAAACATTAATGTTAAGAAGGTTCAAACCATTTCTTACCACAGCCATCAATACAGCACCTACAGCAGTACCTATTAGACTTGCTTTACCACCTGAAAGGCTTGTTCCACCAATAACGGTAGCTGCTATTACGTCAAGTTCATATCCCATTCCAGCCTCAGGCATTGCAGCCTCGAGCCTTGAAGTAAGAAGAACCCCAGCAATTGCGGCCAACAGTCCAGTCAACGAGTAAACCAATATCTTTATCTTTGTAATGTTAATTCCCACTAACCTTGCAGCTTCTGAATTGCTGCCTATTGAAAGAGTGTATCTTCCAAACTTGGTTCTGTACATTAAATAATAACATAGAATCATGCTTATAACAGTTAATAACACAGGTACTGGAACCGGTCCAATGAAGCCCTGGGCAAGGTACTGCAATTCTGGGAATCTGAGACCATAAATGGGCATTCCTTTTGAATAAACCATTATTATTCCTCTTAAAATACTCATTATTGCCAGCGTGGTTATAAAATCCGCAATACCTACTTTTGAAATCAATAAACCGTTTATAAATCCAATAAAAGTTCCAATAATAAGAGCTACCAATATAGCAAAGAAAATATTCTGGCCCTTTAAAATCAAATCTGCAGCTACAAGGCCACATATAGACATAGTGGCTCCAACAGACAGGTCGATACCACCCATTCCTATGACAAAAGTCATACCAAAACCTATAATGGCAACGAATACTGCCTGTCTGATTATTATTGTGATGTTGGATACTGTCATAAAGTGTGGCGAAGCTATACTGAGTATGACAATCAGTAAGCAAAAGGCAATTATTATACCTCCTCCTGATCCACTTATACTCTTGGAAAGCATGTCTTTTAAATTTATTTTTGGATTAGCTACATTGTTCTTCATTTTTACACCCTCCAGTATCATGAACCGAATAATAGGCAAGCATTTCCTCTGTAGACTCTTCTGCTCCAAGCACTTTGGTAACTTTGCCTTCATACATTACTATAATTCTATCACATATTCCAACAAGCTCAGGACCTTCTGACGAAACAACTATAACAGCTTTCCCTGCCTTGACAAAATCCATCATGAGCCTATAAACTTCTGCTTTGGCATTTACGTCAATACCTCTAGTTGGTTCTTCAAGTATTATTATGTCAGGGTCTGTCATTAGCCATCTTCCCAGCATAATTTTCTGCTGATTCCCGCCACTAAGGTTACCGGCCATTTGAGTCGGTCCAGACGCTTTGATGGAAAGCTCAGAAATATATCTATTGGTATACTTGTTTTCTTTTTTCCTATTGATAAACATGCGAGTGATCTTTTTCAAACTGGCAATTGAAGTATTCCAATTTATGTCGTGCATTAGGAACAAACCTTCTGTCTTTCTATCAGCCGGAAGAAAAGCAATTTTATTCCTCATAGCCTCTTGAACATTCGCAATTCTTATTTTATTACCATATAATTCCATACTACCTTTGTCATAATTTATTATTCCGAACATGGATCTGACAAGTTCACTTTTTCCACATCCCGCTAGTCCAGCAACGCCTAAGATTTCTCCCTTATGAAGATCAAAACTGATGTCCTGGAACTGTGTACCCTTACTCAGATTTTTAACTTTAAGAACGGGTTCCCCAATTTCAACACTAACTTTAGGATACTGTTGTGTTAATGTTTTCCCTATCATGAGACTGATGACCCTATTCACGTCAAGTTCCTTAACCAAAACATCAACAACATTCTTGCCATCACGCAGTATCATTATCCTGTCACAAACCTTCAACACCTCTTCCAAGGCATGTGAAACATATATAATGGAGCACCCGGACTTTTTAAGCCTGTCAATAATGCTGAAAAGTTGTTCCCTTTCCTCAACTTCCAGGGCTGCTGTCGGTTCATCCATAATAATGATCTGTGCTTTTGAGGAAAGAGACCTTGCGATTTCTATTAGCTGCCTCTCAGCAAGTCTAAGCTCCCTTACGGGCTTCTCTACATCAATATTTACGGATAACTCTTCAGTAAGAATTTTTGTGGCCATCTTTTTCATTGTTTTAACGTTAAGTTTTGCTGCAAGGCCTTTACCTCTTGTAATCTCCCTGTGCATAAAAATATTTTCCGTTGAATTGAGGTCAAGGAACAAGCTCAGCTCCTGGTATATGATGTTGATCCCCAACTCCTGAAAATAGTCAGTGCTGAATGTTTCAACCTTTTTACCATTTAGCAATATTTCACCTTGATCCTTGACGTACGCACCTGCTAAAATCTTCATCAGAGTTGACTTTCCAGCTCCATTCTCACCTATTAGACCAAGAACTTCACCTTTTTCAAGTTTTAGACTAACATTATCCAGTGCAATTGTTCCTCTAAACCTTTTGTAGATTCCTTTCATTTCGAGTATAGGAAACGTTTTCTCCACTTTTTACATTCCTCCTTTATAAGGCTTAGGAGGCAACATATGATCTCTGCTGCCTCCTTGAAGTCATTTTCAGAATCATCTTATTTCTTTACATATTCATATTCACTAACATCAAATTTGTCTATGTTAGTCTGGTCATAAACTACAACTTTTGAATTGATTACCTTTGGAACCATTTCGCCACCTATAACGTATTTCTTTATAGCTTTTACTATGTTTCTGCCCATTTCCTTAGGAGCTGTATCAACTGTTGCAGACATTTCTTTACGTTTGATAGCCTTGTAAGCATCAGGTGTGTTGTCATAACCAACTATTTTAATTTTGTTAAGCAGTCCTCTAGCTTTCACAGCAGTCAATCCGCCCAACGCCATTTCGTCGTAAATTCCCCATAATACATCTATGTTCTGGTTAGCAGAAAGCATGTTTTCAGTTACAGACTGTCCTTTGTCACGAACCCAATCAGCTGGCTGTGAAGCAACTATCTTAAGGTTTGGATGATCTTTGATTGCTTCTTTGAACGCGCCGTATCGCTCTGTGTTATGGACGCCTGGTAAACCTTCTAATACAGCTATGTTTGTAGGTTGATCTTTAAATGCATTAACCATCCATTCTCCGATTGCCTTTCCAGCTTCTCTCTGGTCATAACCTACGTTGCTGATGTAATAAGGATTTGTTGAAGCAACAACCGGCATGTTGAATTCGAAGATAGGAATTCCTTTTTCTGCAGCTTTTGCAAATACTGGTTCCATTGCGTTGTCATTTGCAGTAGCAATGGCTATTACATCTATACCCTGCTGAATCCAACCTTCTACTATGTTAACCTGCTCTGCTCCTGCTGATTGTCCGCTTGGAGCTTGGATTATGAGTTCCGCAAAGTTCTTGCCGCCATTAGCATCTATTTCTTGCTGAACACCATTTATAATCACCTGATAGTGTGTATTCATTGCAGTAGGACAAAAACCAATCTTAATAGGAGCCTTTTTCTTTGTTGGTGGTGGTTCTTTACCAGAACTACCATCCGCTTTAACTACATCCTGTTTCTTTGTGTCAACAGCTGCTACTTTTTGGTTAGATGTGGAACACCCAACAACTGAGAACACTAACACCATAACAATCATTAATGCTAGAAACCTTTTCATTAAAATTCCCCTTTCAAACTTTTTGTGATTAATTCAGAACAAGTTTTACCCGAACTTTACCCTTAACGCTTTTAATCACCCCCTTTTCGAATTAATAAATTCTAACTTAATTTATTAATTACTTCTTTTTTTTACTATTATTTTATATATTATGAAGAAACAAAAAAATAATAACTTTTATCCCATATATACTCCGCCATTGATATCGAGGGTTAACCCGGTTAAATAACTTGATTTTTCTGAAGACAGAAAACTGATTACGTTCGCAACATCTTCAGCAGTTCCGATTCTTCTGAGCGGTACAGTTTCAGGATTAAAGTGAGTAAAATCCTTAGTCATATCGGTGTTTATAAATCCGGGTGCAACGCTGTTTACGTTTATGTTGTATGGCCCAGCAGCTTTTGCCATGGACATTGTCAAGCTAATGATTGCTCCTTTGGAAGTAGCATAATTTATTCCGGTCGCTATCCCACCTATTCTTCCTGATATGGAAGAAACATTTATTATTTTACCGCTTTTCTTTTCTTTCATTATTGCAAGTGCTTCCCTTGAACAAAGATATACACTCTTCAGGTTAATAGCCATAACCTTGTCCCATTCTTCTTCTCCAATTTCTTCAATACTTCCAACCGGGCAAATACCAGCACAATTAACTAAAATATCAAGAGTTCCGAATTTATTTAAGACTACTTCAAACAAATTTTTAATATCCTTGTAATCTCCTACATTGGCTTTTATAGCAATACATTCACAACCTGTTTCTTCTTGTATCCTTTTACTGGCATCCTCAGCAGCCTTCATGTTTATATCTGCGATTGCAATTCCTTTTGCACCTTCCTTAGCAAATATCTCGGCAGTTGCAGCTCCTATCCCTCCTCCTGCACCTGTTACAATTGCATATTTACCGTACAATTCATTCACCTTTGTTCCCTCCCTACAATTAAATTTTTTTGTTTTTTCTTTATATTTAATATATTCTATAAACTTATCGATAATCCTTCTTTATTTTATTTTAATTTTTTATTTTTTTGTTTTTAATTAATATATTTATTTTTTTCTCCAAATGAAATAGTAAATTATAATGCCCAAAAGCAGGCAGACAGTCATGCCTGTCCATAAGTTGAGGAATATAATGACCATAACGTTATTATTGGAAAAAGGAGAAAGACGCCTCTGTTTTAGCGTGTACTGCCTAAACAGTATCACTAGAGACGTCTTCCCAATAACTACATGTTCATCATATCAAAATATTTTCTGGTGCTTCTTTAAAATCAATGACTACTCAGCACAAAGGGTTTTGAATAAATCAATATCCGTCATTTGAAAAACAAAAAACTTTTTCTTGTGTTGCTTCTTCCCTACTTAATTCTCCCACAAGACATCCATCTCTCATTAGGATGATCCTGTTACTCATCCCAACTAACTCTGAAAGCTCTGAGGATATAAGAATAACAGCCGCACCATTTCTCACCAGTTCATTCATCAAATTATATATCTCTACCTTACCGCCTACATCGATACCTACTGTAGGTTCATCAAATATGAAGATTTTTGCTTTTGAAAGAAGCCACCTGGCGAGGACAACCTTTTGTTTGTTTCCTCCGCTTAAGTTTACCATTTCCTGTTCAATACCTGTTGATTTAATGCCCAGCCTTTTTATCATTAAATTTACTACTTTTTTTTCTTTTTTTAGTGATATGGCTGTATATGTGATTAAATTATCCAGTTCTGCAATTGTCATATTAACAGCTACATTTAAGACGAGGAATAACCCCTGCTCATTCCTGTTCTCAGATAAAAACCCAATCTTGTTTGCTATCGCATCAACAGGAGACTGAATCTTCACCTCTTTTGAATTGATAAAAAACCTTCCACTTTCAAGCTTTTCCAGACCAAATATTGACCTTGCTAGACTAGTGCGTCCAGATCCCACCAATCCTGCTATACCTAATATTTCTCCCTCATGTAGAACAATGTTGACATCTTTTAGAATTTTGCTTGTGAGATTTGATATTCTAAGCACTTCTCTACCTTTGTCAACAGGCAATTTGGGGAAATGATCCTTTATGTCTTTACCCAGCATCATCCGGATCAAAGATGAAGTTTCCATTTTGTCAATATAATCAGTATTTACAACTTTTCCATCCTTGAATACCGTAACTCTATCACTAATCCTTTTTATTTCTTCAAGACGGTGAGTTATATATATGATTGAAACTCCATTTTCTTTCAGTTTCCTGACATAGTTGAATAATAGGTCTATTTCAACCTCTGTAAGTGAAGCAGTTGGTTCGTCCAGAATAATCACTTTGGGATTGTAAAGCAAGATCCTTGCAAACTGTATAAACTGCTTTTGTACCAGACTTAAATTGGCAACTTTTTCGCTTGGGTTTATTTTTATGTTCAATTCCTCTAACAAAGACTTTGATTTTTCATACATCTTCCTAACATTCAAATAATGAAAAGGCTTGTCAAACAATATCTCATTTCCTAGAAAAATATTTTCGCAAACAGAAAGCTCTGGAGCCATAATGGTTTCTTGGAATACCATTCCTACACCCCAATCCAAAGCCTGCTTTGGACTTCTAAAAGCAATTTTCAGTCCGTCAGCAAAAATTTCTCCTGAATCAGGCTTATATAAACCTGATAATATCTTCATTAATGTAGACTTCCCCGCACCATTTTCACCTATAACACCATGAATTTCTCCTTTAAAAAGTGAGAAATCAACGTTTATAAGTGCTTTAACGCTCAGAAACGATTTATTTATGTTTTTCATTTCTAATACTATGTCATTCATATCTATTCCACCCCAATTGAAGCATTAATCTCATAGGATGTAAATATTTGGATTCCCTCTTCGAAAAAGTATGCCTTATACTCATTTGGGATGTCTTCATTAGTTATTATTTTTTTGGCTATTAGTAATGATCCCAGCTGGGCAAATGTAGTCTTTCCAAACTTTGTACAATCTGCTGCAACAATCAGTTCCTTTGCTATATTTGAAATGGTCCTGAAAACATTTAATTGTTCAATATTAGAAACAGTAAACCCGTTTGTGATATGTACGCCATTTACACTTATAAATGCCTTGTCTACAAATATTCCTTTCAATGCTCTCTGTATTATTTCTCCGGTCAGTGACATCGTATCACCAACTAAATTGCCCCCAGTCAAAATAAGGTTTATTGAGCTGTTTTCAGCCAAGACATTTGCGATATTTAAGTTATTAGTTACTACAGTTATATTTCTTTTGTTTTTAAGTGCCTTGGCAATAAAGTAGCAAGTTGAGCCTTCCCCCAAAAATATGGCTTCATGTTCTTTGACAATATGAGCTGCAATTTCTCCAATTATTTCTTTATTTCTGTCATATTCAGTACCTCTAGGTAGACGTTCCTCCTGAATTTCAAGGTAAAGTTTTTCATTTAATGTAGCCCCACCATGCGTCTTTATTATAAACCCTTCAAGTTCAAGCTTCTTAATGTCACTCCTTATTGTCACTTCAGTGACAGAGAGCATTGAACTTAAAGTTGAAACATTAACCTGTTTTTTTTCATAAATAATATCTTTAATTTTTTTTAGTCTAGCAGCTCCAAACATAACTTTCCTCTCACTACCCCATATCATTATTATTCACTTTTTATTTTTTGCTTTATTGTTTAATAAAATCTTTGTTTAAGATATTTACGCAATACTCATAAAATTATCGCTAAAACAATATTTAAATTTTGTTAATATTAATTTAAACATTATCATTTTTTACGTATTTTTTCAAGTTGACTAGTCTGGCTTGGACTTTTTATTCTACACTACTTCGAGAAAAAGCTAATAAAAAACTTTACACCCCTTATTTCATTCAGGATGTAAAGTTATACTTCAGCTCTGATATTTGTGCCATTATCATTTTATGCCTTAAATCAATGAATATGGATTCAGCATAATTTGCTTGACTCTTTGCAGGAACTAGGCGGCAGGTGCCCCGTCGATGATCCTGTGGTCATAGGTCAGACTTAGCATCATGACCGGTCTGATCACGATATTCTCCCCTTCCACAACAGGTATCCTATCAATCTTTCCTACAGCCAGGATTGCACTTTCTGGGGGATTGATGATGGCCGTAAACTCGTCAATCTCAAACATCCCGAGGTTGGTGATGGTGAACGTTCCTCCGGAATAGTCATCTGGCTTCAAGCCGCCTTTTTTGGCTTTATCTATAAGCTCTGCTGCTACAGCTGAAATCTCTTCCAGGGACATCAGGTCCACGTCCTTGATTACAGGTACGATCAGCCCGTTATCGTGAACGGAGGGCGTGAACGGAGGGTTCCTTATGTTCCCTTCTTCTCTTGGAACGCAAGGAACCGTCCCCTCCGTTCTTACCCTCCGTTCTAAGGAATGAGGGTTCTCCTTAGACCAAGAACACCTCAGTTAAGGGAATAAAAAGTTCAGGAAATAATTGAACTGGAACCTCATCCGGGGCTTTAAAAATCATAGGCGTTCCATAAATTCCTTCTTTCAAGGAAAAAACCAGAATTGTTTGATCATTGGGATGAACCAACCAATATTCAGAAACCCCAGCTCTTTCATAAAGACGCAGTTTAACGCCAAGGTCTTTTTTCGTGGTGGAGGGGGAGAGTATTTCAATGATCAGGTCAGGCGCTCCTTTACAGCCACGCTCATCGATTTTGGATCGGTCACAAATAACGGATAGGTCAGGTTGAACAACAGATATAACTGCCTCATCTTTGTCGTCTCCTTTCGGAAGTCTAACATCAAAGGGTGAAAGAAAGGCTTTACATGGCTTACCATATAAGAATTGAGAAAATATACGATGCAATTCCCCCAAGATTTCTTGATGCCTAGTTGAAGGTGCTGGAGTCATATCATAGGGAACCCCCTCAATAAGTTCCCAACGCTCTTCCTCAGGCCAAGTTAAGTAATCAGCATACGTATACAAACCTTCGGATCTAACCTGATTAATCGCCATCATAAACCCCCTAAATACCTCATTATGGCTTATCCCATCTTTTTCCTAATATCATAACATAATCAAGGATAAAATCAATCTAGTAGGGAACGGTCTTGACCGTTCCGTTGCGGTAGCCATTATAAAATCGTTCTGGTATTTGTAATAAATCCTGTTGTGCAATTTTCCCATACTCGTCCAATATCATTTTAAATCCCTGCCATCGGAGGAACGGTCAATGCTCGACCACAATCCCCTCCGTCCCGTCGGGAATTGTGCCGGGGTCAATGTTTACGGCTTGTTCTTGCCGTCTGACGTATGCCAGATACTTTTTCTAGTCTGATGGTTGAAACATTGTTTGATTTGGCAAAGTTAACTATCTTTATAATGCTGTGCATTGTCCGATAGCAACCAAATTAGCACTTCTATTTTTAACTTCTGGTTTTTTACGTGACCGTAATGATTTCTACTTTTGTATACTGCGTAGCTTTAGTTACTTCCAATTAGTTATTGTGTTAGTCAAGAGGGTCAAACACTTTCTCTAGGGAAGCCTTACTGCTATCATTTGATCTTAAACTTAGTTTGTTAGTTCTGCTTTGAGCTTCCTAGAGCATTTTATTAGAAAAAGCCCCCTCACTAGGAGGGGGAATAGGAGGAAAAGAAATGAAAAAGCCTTTATGTAAACCGCTAAACTAGCGGGTATTGTCTTTGTGCGAATGGCTAAAATCATTAATTCCTCTTTTCATGTTCTAGTTGCTCAAATGGGATAAACAATGCCTTTATACCCTTTTCAGCTAAAAGATCATTGAATACCGTTTCCCACTCATTTATAGAAGTCCTATGCGTAATAAGCATGTTTAGATCCCTGTTTGTGTTTGCGATCAATGATAATGCCCTACCCCATGAGGTATAGCTTGAACTCATGTTGAACGCTATGTCCAGCACCTTGTAAATTGCCGCATTCCAAGGAAAGTTTACAGTGCCTTTGGAGCTGATACCTATAGCTGATATCCTTCCGCATTTTCTTACCATTTCCACACTCTGAGCTATTGCCGGACCTGCACCACTGGTCTCAATTACTACGTCAGCTCCCCTTCCATTCGTCAATTCCATTACCCTTTCAACAACGTTTTCCTTTTCTACATTGATTATGTAGTCCGCTCCAAGAGCTTCTGCCACTTTAAACCTCACCTGCTCACACGCACTCATACCTGTTATTGCAACCTTAGTCGCGCCAACAGACTTGGCAACAAAGGCTGCAAGTATGCCTATCGGCCCTGCCCCCGTTACAACTACAAAGTCCTGGCACTCAATTTTTCCTCTTTCCACTACCTGATGGACCGCTATTGCCATGGGTTCTGCCAGGGCAGCAAGCTCATAGGAAACCCCTTCAGGTATTTTGTGAAGAAGCATTGATGGCATGACCAGATAGTCACTAAAAGCTCCGTTTATCCCCCATCCGGGAGACCTTTTGCTCGCACAAATTTGCACCTTACCCTGTCTGCACAATTCACATACTCCGCAGGCAAGTGAATGAGGCTCTGCTACAACTCTGTCACCGGGCTTAAATCCTATTACTTTGCTGCCCACCTGGACTATCTCACCTGAAAACTCATGTCCTAATACTACAGGAGGCCAGTATGGAAACTTGTCATGCCAGATATGCAGGTCTGTACCACAAACACCAGCCGCCTTGACCTTTATCAGCACCCAGTCATCATGTGGTATTTTTGGTATTTCCATATCCCGAATCTCTATATTCCCAGGACCTTTGGCTACCTTCATCAAGGCTTTCATAATCTACCTTCTTTTTAATTAATTTTAAAATATGAGTACGATGTATATGTCTGATAAACGCAGGATAAATATATAAAGTTTCGAACATTATTCTTCAAAACCTTATATATTTTTTCCTACATTTAAGTCAAGCTATATTACATTGAAAATTATTTGAATTTCTTTGCACTTTCCTTATCAACTACCATGATTCCAGTGTCAACTAATTGTGGTAGGGGATTTATACCTTTCATATCAGTTGCCATTTTTACGCTCTTATTATTGTAATCATTAAGGAATTTAAGGGCATAGTATGACATTGTGAAAGTTCTCTGAACCATGGTGGCTTCAATAGAGCCTTGTTCTACCAGGTCCAATACCGCAGAATCCTTGTCAAATGCCACTACCTTTATTTTTCCAAGCTTATTTCCTTCTCTTAAAGCAGCTGCTGCGCCAACTCCGCTTGCAGCATCATCACCAAATAGTCCTACAAGATTGGGCTTTGCCTGAAGCATTTGAGAAGTTACACTTGCAGCTTTTGTTGGGTCACCCTCATCATTCTGCACAGAAACCAACTTTATATTAGAATATTTATCCTTTATACGCTGTTCAAAGCCACGTTGTCTTTCATCCAGGCAAAATATGCCAGGAATAGTCAGCAAACCTACTTCACCTTTCTCACCTATAGCTTTTGCTAAAATATCTGCAGCCGCATATCCTGCCTCATAATTTCCTGTACCAAAATATGTCAGTCTCTTGCTTTTCGGTGCGTCAGAGTCTATACAAACTACAGGTACACCAGCTTCTATAGCTTTATTAATAGCTGGAATCATTCCTTCTGGGTCTATAGGGCTAACAAGAATTCCCGCTGGTTTCTTTGCCAATACCTGTTCAAATATATTGATTTGATTAGCAGCATCGTTACCATTCTCGCCAGTAAATACTGCCTTTACACCCAATTCTGCTGCTGCTGCTTCAAGACCTTTTTTATGATCCTGCCAGTAGGGAATATTAATATTCATACCAATAGTGTAATAAATAGCGTCATCTTTTACAGCTTTTGCAGTTTCCGTTTTTGATCCTTCTACTTTATTTGTATCGGCGGAAGTCGGTTTTTCAATATTTCCACAGGCAACTATTGTTGCAAACATAAAGCAAATAACCAATATTGATAAAATTATTTTAAATTTTTTCATTATAATCACGCTTGCCTCTCGATTATAAATTTTCAACATTAGCGTTGAATTCTTATTTCCAAGGTGTTTTTGACTTCAATACTTCTTCAACATTTGCTTTGTCACAGAGCTCAAAGCCTGTATCAACATTTGTCTCTGTGAGCTTTTCACCCTGTATTGCCTTTAAGAGAAGCTTTACACCCTGATCTCCCATTGCAGTGTAGTTAGAGCCGATGAACTGGTCAGCATATCCAAGCTTCATAAACTTGAGCATAGGATGGAAAGTATCGATTGAAACAACCTTTCCTCCCTTGTCACGGAACTTCTTAAGTCCTGCAAGAGCATCCTCGTCTGCAAAGAAAGGCCATCCTCCATCAAACCACCAGCCTGCAAGATCAGGATTTGCTGAAGTAAACTGGTTTACAATCTCAACTGATTTTGCAACATCATCCTCACCTGTCTGAACAGGAAGTACTTGCAACTTTGAGCCTTTGGCCGCATCCTTGAAACCTTTGATTCTTTCCTCAAGGTTGGGAGCACCCAATACTCCTGTCAGAATTGCTACCTTTCCGCCGTTAGGAAGCAGCTTTGTCATGTATTCCGCAGCCTTCTTGCCCGCATTATAATTATTTGTACCTATATAGAATAACCTTTTACTGTCAGGCGAATCAGAGTCAAATGTAGCAATCTTTATTCCTCGGTCTGTAGCCTTGTTTATAACATCCTTCAAGGCGGTTGCATCATTGCAGCTAATCAGAATGGCATCAACCTTTTTCGCTATAAGACCCTCAATTACCGTAACCTGCTCAGACGCAACAGAGTTAGTGGAACCTACCCAATCAACCTTGATACCAAGTTCCCTGCCTGCTTTTTCTGCTGCAACCTTGGCGTCAATAAAAATTGGATTGTCCAGTGCCTTCGGAACAATAACTATTGTTATGTCTTTATTAGCCTTCTTAGCTGGCGCAGCTTCAGTCTTATCCTGCGCTTTAGCTGGTTCAACCGCATTTGTTTCTGCCTTTGGTGTTCTGCCACAAGCCACAATCAGGATTAGCGTTGCAACTACTACCAAAAGTAATGCGACAAGTTTTTTTGTATTCATTCCAAATCCTCCTTCAAATATAATGAGATAAGTCATAAATAGAAGAACAAACTAGTGCAGTTCCACATTCCCCCTTTGCCAATAAACAATCCATAACTATCCCCCAACAGCTATTTTTTAGCTCTAATATATCTAAGTTGGTCAGCAGATACAGCCAAAATAATTACACAACCTATTACAGTTTGCTGCCAATACGCTGAAACATTGAGCAGTATTAACCCGTTTCTTAACACGCCCATGATAGCCGCGCCTATTATTGCACCAAAAACCGTACCGACACCGCCTGACACACTTGTACCGCCTATGATAACCGCCGCAATAGTATCAAGTTCATATCCCATCCCTGCAGTGGATTGTGCAACCCCCAACCTTGCAGCTGTTGCCATTCCGGCAATACCAGCAAGTAATCCTGACAGGCAATAAACTATTATCTTAGTTCTGTCTGTGTTAATACCTGAAACTCTTGCTGCTTCTTCATTTCCGCCAATGGCGTATATACGCCTTCCAAAAACTGTTGACCTGAGGAAAATACTAAATATAATCCCCAGCAATATAAGCAGTATTACAGGGAAGGGAATAATCCCAATATAGCCCTGTCCAATAAATTTGAATGATGCAGGAAAATCAGGAATAGGATACCCGCCAGTTATACCATATGACAATCCTCTGGCGATGCTTAAAATTCCAAGGGTTGCAATAAATGGTGGAAGTTTGAGCTTTGTGATGAAAATCCCATTTGCAAACCCAAAGGCAACACCTGCCGCCATACCTATCATAATTGCCAGAGGTACCGGAAGTCCCCATTGGACCATAGCCATCGCACTAATAACACCTGAAAAGGCAAAAATAGAACTTACTGACAGGTCTATACCTCCAGTAATTATAACTAGACACTCACCAATTGCCATTATTGCCACAAACGAAAAGGCTCTGAAAACTGAAAGCAGATTATCTGTTGTAAGAAACTTATCGGAAAGGACTGCAATAAAGGTGCACATGACCAAAAGTATCATAACTATTCCAAATGTAGATGATTTGTAAATCCTGTGTAGTGGGTTGCTTTTATTATCCTTACCCATCAATATTCACTCCTGTCTCAAAAAATATGATTCTATTGGTTAATTGCCATATGCATTATCTTCTCCTGCGTAGCCTCTTCCCCCGATATCTCTCCTTTTATCTCCCCTTCATGCATAACGATAATCCTATCACTCATGCCCAGAACTTCTCCGAGTTCGGACGAAATTATTATTACTGCAAGTCCCTGCTGCGCAAGTCCGTCTATCATTGTATGTATCTCTTTCTTTGCTCCTATATCCACGCCTCTCGTCGGTTCATCCAATATAAGTATCTGCGGTTGAGTGGCAAGCATTTTTGATATTACTATCTTCTGCTGGTTTCCTCCGCTCAAATTTCCTACCTTCTGCTCCGCCCCTGGAGTCTTAACATTAAGCTTCTTTATAAAATCATTTGCGATATAACTCTCCATATTTCTTTTTATAAAATTGATTTTACTAACCTTATCCAATATAGAAAGCGTTATGTTCTCTCGTACTGACATACCCAACACAAGGCCCTGAATCTTCCTATCTTCAGGAACCAACGCCAACTTATATCTTAAAGCATCCTTAGGATGATGTATTTCAACTTCACTTCCGTTTACATATATCCTGCCACAAACCTTCTGATCCAGGCCAAATATAACCTTCATTAACTCTGTGCGTCCTGCGCCAACCAGCCCCGCGAACCCTAGAATCTCTCCCTTTTGTAATGTAAAGGAGACATTTTTCAACAAATCTGTTGTAGAAATATTTTCAACTCTCAAAACCTCTTTCGAAGCATTACGCTCACTTCTGGGGAATATATCTTTCAGTTCACGGCCAACCATCATCCTAATAATCTTATCTTTTGTACACTCAGCCCGGGTTATTGTCCCTACTGTGTTTCCATCCCTTAATGCAGTAACCCTGTCTGCAAGTTCAAGTACCTCATCAAGTTTGTGGGAAATATAGACTACCGACACCTGCTGTGAGCAAAGTTTACGAATAATATTCTTTAATGTCTCAGTTTCCTTTTCTGTGAGAGAAGAAGTGGGCTCATCCATTATTATCAATTTTGCATTCAGCGATAAGGCTTTTGCTATCTCTACCATCTGTCTTTGAGATATTGACAGTTCTTTTACCAGAGTATCAGCATTAATATGAAGTCCTACAGTTTCCAGAAGTTCCATAGCAAGTTTGTAAGAACGACTTCTATCCATAAATATTAGCTTTGATCGATTTTCCCGTCCCATGAATATATTTTCATAAATACTTAGATTAGGCATAAGATTCAATTCTTGATGAATAATACTCATCCCTAGCTCTTGAGATGCCGTTGGTGAATTGATATAAACCTCCTTTCCTTCAAAGTAAATCTTACCTAGGTCCTTTTGATAAACACCTGATAAAATCTTCATTAGAGTAGACTTACCTGCACCGTTTTCGCCAACCAATGCAAGAACTTCGCCTTTAAATACAGTAAGGTTTACGTTATCTAACGCCACAACTCCAGGAAAGTATTTTGTAATATTTTGCATTCTGAGAATTTCATATTTCATTGTCTGTCCCTGCCTTAATTGAGATTAAAATTATTGTCATTCATCTTGATCCTCGATTGCAAATGCTCGCACCGGTGATCCGTCAAGCCCTTTGAATTTAAGTGGTACAGCATAGAGTTCAACAAACATTGCTTCAATTTTATCAACATTGTTTAATGTCTCCAGAATGATAATGCCTTTTTCAAGAAAATACTCATGCACCTTTTCATGTTTTGTTGCGTGGACAGAGGGGCTTTCAACCGCTACCATGCGAATGTCTTTACGAGACAGCCATTTGGCAGCTTCTTCACTGATGCCGCTAAACCCGGTGAAAAAATCATCCATTCCGAAGTGCTTTGCCCAATTGGTTTTTAAGATAACAATTTTACACATTTTAATATTATCCTCATGCTCTTCCAAATGTTTTCTTTCTATTTCCTCTCCATTCCTCAAAAATGTCAGATCGATAATTACAGCCTTCCCTGTAAAATTTTCCAAAGGTATTTTATCAACCGAATCTCCACATTCGAATTTATGTAACGGAACATCAACATGTGTGCCTGTATGTGTTCCCATAATTACCTGTGACACACAATAACCCATATTTTTATGTGAATGATGATTTAATATCCCTACCGGAGGATCAGCGGGAAACACAGGCATCTGGTGCACTATATCATGAGATAAATCGATGATTCTTTTCATTCTAAAGTTCTCTCCTTTACTCACTGCCTTAATGACTGCTGGGCTTTTCAGGAGAAATTCAATCATACCACCCTCTTTAATCAGGGGGTCAAAATTATTTTGCAGACATTTTCCTTTCTGCTCAGCATTATATCCAAACCCTTTTCAAATTCATCCAGCTTGAAGATATGGGATATTAGACTTTTAGTCTCAATTTTTCCGGTCTCAAGCATCGTAATAACGTCATCCCAGATATTTGGACTTCCCAGAGCTCCAATTATCTCTATATCATTGATTGTAAAAAAATCCCAATCAATCGACACCTGTTTTGAACCGAAAAAACCATTCAGAACAACTCTTCCACAAGGCCTTATAACTCTTTTTATGTCCTCAAATACTCCTGCGCCTCCTGATTCTTCTATTACAACGTCTATCATTTCTCCATCAGTAAGCTCCCTTACTCTGTCTTCAATATCCTGAGTTCTTATATTTATAAGCCCATCCAGCCCGTAGCTATTTGCCCTATCAAGCCTTTCCTGCCTAGTTCCCGTTAAAATAACCCTTTTTGCGCCAAATATCTTTTTTGCTATTTGTGCAGCCTGCAAGCCAAGCGGACCCGGGCCTACAACCAGAACATTATCCAATGGGCAAACCTTACCTTTCATTACAGCATTAAGCGCAACAGCTGTAGGTTCAATAAGTGCGGCTTCTTCAAATGAGAGTGTGTTAAATTTGTGAAGATGTTGCTCCGGAAATGTTATATATTCTGCAAAACCACCTTGCCTGTTCATAACGCCTGTCTCTGTTCTATTGATGCATTGGCTTGGTATTCCCTTTGCGCAGTATTCGCATTTGCCACAGCTGACTGTGCATTCACCTGTAACCTTGTCCCCAGCCTTGAATTTCCCTACTGCCGCTCCAACCCTTTCAACAACCCCCGACCACTCATGCCCAGGAACCATGGGCAACTTGCTGAGACCCTCTTGTATATATACCATATCATTGGTATACAGCTCATAATCCGTACCACATAAACCAGCTGCCTTTACCCTTACTAAAACCTCATCAGGTCTAGGCTGGATAATCGGCAATTCATCAATACTTGCCTGTAAGGGACCGTGAATTCTAACTGCTTTCATTGATAACCCCACCTTATTGTTAATTAATTAGTCAGTTAATTTTTTGAATTCAAGAAAGTTTATAGATAAACTATATGACTTTTGCTTGAGAACAACAATGTGTTAGAATTCATATTAGGTGTACTAAATTCAGAATATTTTAAAAATGCCATAGATAAAGTCCCTTATCCTGAGCTGGATAAGGGACTATTTTTCACTTACATTATTAGAGGTAGAAATACTTCTATACTAGTGCCAATACCTAGTGTACTGTAAATTCTTATACCATACTCGGATCCATACAGCAGTTTTATTCTTACATTTACGTTTACTAATCCTATCCTAGAGCCCTTACTTTCGAGATCCAGCGAATCATTTCCGTTTAAAAGTCCTTCATTTATTATTTTCAATTCCTCTGGTCTAATACCATCTCCATCATCATTTATATTTAGTATCAACTTGTCTTGCGTCTTATAAGCAATTAACTTTATAGTTCCTTTTCCAAGCTTTAACTCCAAACCGTGTCGAATTGAATTTTCAACTAAAGGTTGTATTAATAGTTTAGGTACTTTACATTCCAAGGTATCTTCATCAACCTTGTTAACTACAATAAATTTGTTATTAAATCTATACTGCATTATTACTAAATAATTCTCAATATTTTTAAGTTCTTCTTCAAGTTTTACCATATTATTTTTTCTACTTATACTGTACCGGAACAGGTCTGCTAGAGATTTAGTCATATGTTCAATATTGTTTACACCTTCACTAATTGCCATGCCTCTGATTGATTCGAGAGTATTATAAAGAAAATGAGGGTTAATCTGACTTTGGAGAGCGTTTAATTCGGCTTGCTTCATTAACACTTTTGAAGTGTATTCGCTCTTAATCAAGTCTTTCAATTTATCACTCATCATATTCAAATTCTGATATATATGCGAAAAAGCACCTGAATTACTTAGCTTACCTAATTCAAAATTCAGATCCCCCTGTACAAGACTGTTGAAAACATTTTCGATACTTTTAATGGGATAATACACTTTTCGTTTAAAAAAGAAGATACTGATCACAATAACACAAATAAGGATCAAGCTTGAAAACAACATAAACCTCAATGCAGATAATTTATTTGCATTTAAATATGTTTCGGGTACTAATAGTAAGAGATTACATCCAAAAAAGACCGATTTGTCATATATAATATATTGTGTATTTCCTGAATTGTCGGTAAACTTCACTTTCCCTTGGGATTCATTCAGGAGCTTTACTTGTTTATTATCGATGAGAGTATTATCACTTTTACTTCCTGTGGAAAATAAAACTTCATTATTACTATTCAATAAAAAAATAGTATCTGACTCAGGAAAATCAATGTTTCTAAAATAACTATTTAACAAACCTAAATTCTTTGCTATAATCACACTCTGAATCCGTTTAGTTTCCTCATTTCTAAAAGTCTTTGCAAAAAGTATACCTTTGGGATATTCACTCTTTTCCATTTCTAATACGTAATCAATACCTCTATCTTTATACTTGTCAACAACACTTTTGCAGAATGTCCCTGAAATGCTCTTAAAATAATAAGGACTATCGGCATTGCTGTACGACAATAGCGATCCATTTTCAGTATATATTGTAATACCTGAGATATCAGTGTTGCTTTTGAAAATATAATCAATTGTCGACCGAAATTTGAATTCTTCTAGTTGAGAATTATTACTCAATACGTTATTATAAAATCGGTAAGATTCTTGTTTATATATCGCGGTTGCAATTTTATCTGTACTTTCTAATTCCCTATTAATAATTTGGGACCACTGTCTTAGTTGGGAATTAATCCTTATAAATTGTTGTTCTTCACTGAATCTTTCTAAATTCAAAACATTCAGATATATAAAGGCAAAAAAGAAAATGAATATTATTAAAAAAAAGGCACTAACAACTATCAATAAATCAGCCTTAATTTGTGAAGGTTTTTTTATTTTTACGGAATGTTTAAGTTTATCAAATATTAGAGCAGTAGTTCTTTTCATTTAATAGTTACACCCTCTACAATATCTACTGACTTATAAAGTGAACAAACTTCTAAATTCTGAAGGGCTTATACCTACTTCTTTTTTAAATAATTTGCTGAAGTATTTGGCATCTTTATAGCCTACAAGCTCGGAAATTTCGTTAATCTTGTATTTAATATCCTTTAATAATTCTTTTGCCGTATTTATCCTATAATCTGTTACATATTCAGAAAAATTCATACCAGTCTCCTTCTTGAACAACTCGCAAAAATAATTGGAATTTAAATAAACAAGATTAGCTACTTCAGTAAGACTTATTTCTTCTTTGTAGTGATTGCTCACATAAGACTTAACGATTTCAACAGCTTTTCTGTGATGGCTCTGCTTTGAAACATTATAGCCTTCTAATGCTCTTGCAAGTAAATCCCCCAAATATTCTATAACTTCATTCATAGATTTACATTCTTCGATATCTTCATAAACTTTAGCCTCGATTAAGTATCCATGTTCGATATCAATATTTTTTCTCTGTATAACTTTAAGTGTATTTTGAATAATTTGATATGCCACTTTGAAGATAGCATTTGGATTGATATTTCGGTTCTTTATTAATACAGCAAAAACTTCATAAAGCAAGCTCCTATACCCATTTACATCAAAAACCTCAGACATGCAAATGAGTTTCAGTTCCTTATCAACGGGGAATAATTCCTTCATTTCGATGTTAATAAACTTTTGGCTCTCCATATTTATTATTTTATCTGTACCTAGGGTTACCCTACCCTTTATAGCACATAAAGCATTGGAAAAGGATTTGTGGATAAGATTTATACTTCCAACACAATCTCCAATGCCTAAAGTTAAATACATAGTTTTATGAATATCAATATTTTCCAGTAATTTTATAAAAGTATTATTAAGGACACTAGATATTTTATTCTTTTTGCTAATATCATAATTAATAATGTAAATAAATTTTTTCTTACTTTCTAAGCTAAGAAGCTCATAGCAATAAAGCTTGAGTTCAACTTCAATAGTTTTGGAGATAGTATTGAAAAAAACATGATTGCTATATTCATCTATTTCACCCGTAGCTTTTACATCTGCCTTAAATATTAATAATTGAAATAGACCTTCTGCAAAAGCCAATCCATAATCCTGATTTATATTTTGAATATTTATGTCATTTCGTACAGCAGTGCAATTAAGTTTTTGAAAAAAGAACTGATCTTTAAGCTGACTTATACTATCTTCTAATCTCTCCTTAATAACCTTCACATCATTTTGTTTTTGTTTGTAATTTAGAAATTTTTCTCGAGTCTTTAATAAAATACCTGTCAACTCATCTTTATCGATCGGTTTTAAGAGATAATCCAATGCACCATATTTCACTGCATCTTTGGCATAGGCAAATTCATTATATCCACTTATAATAATAAACTCCGTATCAAGTCCTAGCTCTCTGGCTTCCCTCATAAGTGATATTCCGTCAATACCGGGCATAAGTATGTCTGTTATGACTAGTTCAGGCTTCTTCGTCTTTAAAATTTCTATCGCTTCAATGCCATCATGGGCTTCAGCAATTATATTGAAGCCCAATTCATTCCAATTTATGATTTTCTTAATTAACTGGCATACCCAAAATTCATTATCAACTATTAATACACTAACCATAACAACCTCACCTTGTAAATTGTGGTTAATTTACTTAAACTATAGCATTATCTCTGTCCTATTTCAATTTTTACTTCCTTTATAAACCTTTATAAAGCTTATATCATCGCCTTAAATCTTTCGATTGCATTTCTGTCCTCCAGTACACCTATTTCAAAATTGATCTCATACCGTTCACCCGGCTTCAGGGTGGTCAGTCTTCCGTTTCTCCTTGCTTCAATTCTACCCTCCGGTATATTTATACCAGGTTCAAGCCCCACAACATAGTCCTGCTGCCCCATCATTTTCCACTCATTAAAGCACGGCATCTGCTCGGGTGAATAGGCCACATATCCGCCAAAGTCGATACTCTCATTAACAAGCCCTGCATAAACCTTTTCTCTATCCTGCGGCATTATATGCATAAATCCCTGCCACTGGTAGCCTTTGGTCGGTCTATCAAATAAAGAATACTCTCCATCCCCTTCCCTTGCATCCCGATTGAACGGCTCTACTTTTATTGCTGAAGAGTAGAGCCTTGTTTCCTTGCTTACGATTGGAAATCCGAAATTGATGTGATACAGTATCATGAAAGGTGACTCATTATACCCTTCGTTCTCTATCAAGTCATTAATAAGAACCTTGGATTCACCCATTTTACATATTATTTCTCTCTTCAAGACCAGGTTTTCCGCATAAAGGCGGGACTCCCGAATTTTTCCTGACAATTTTATTACGTAGTCGTCTCCACACCAGTTTTCTTCAACATTAATTATCTCTGCTGGAAGATGTGATATTCTGCCATGTATACCAAGTACCTCATCCCCTTCCACACCAGGATCCCCCGCCTGTGTTAATCCGCACGTAGTTATAAGCCCTCCATTAAAGCTCCTAAGGAATCCCAATCCTCCATTTTCAAAATACTGCGGTGCTGCTAAATTATTCTTGCACATCCAGGCCAAAGACTTCCCGCAGTATTCCGCATCAGCTATATCCATTCCTCTATCTGGAAGCACAGTAAATCTGAATCCTGACCCTGTTTTTACATCTATGCCTTTAATACCATCTGCACGTCCATTTTTGTATTCAAAAACCCTTGCTCCTGCCAGCTGATTCATGCTCCCGACATATTGTCGGAGTTCATCCATTTCAAATTCCTTACCGAATAGTTTCACCATATAAGGACACCTCCATTACCCCATGAAATAAACTGTATGATGCTTAACTTACTTTCTAGCTTTTCTCTTTTTAGTAACAATATCAATTCCTACTGCAACAAGGAGGACAAGACCGCTAATGATCCCCTGCCAGTATATGGAAACATTCAACAAAATCAAAGCATTTGTAACAAATGCAAGCAGTATCACACCTAAAAACGTCCCAAACACTGTACCTTCACCGCCTGATAAAGCTGCTCCACCAATAACAACTGCAGATATAACTCTTAATTCCATTCCCTGTCCCGCTGTAGACATGGCCGACCCTAGCCGAGCAGTCATAAGTGTTCCGGCAATGCCTGTAAGAATTCCTATTATCATAAACATTACAATCTTAACCCTATCAACATTAATTCCCGAATACTTTGCAGCTGTAATATTTCCACCAATGTAATATACCTGCCTAAAATACTTGATTTTTCTGAGCAGATACTCACCTACAATAACAATTACAAACATAACAAAGAATGTATAAGGTATCGCACCGACATAACTCTGTCCAACATATGTAAAAGAGCTTGGTAATTTAGATACAGGATAACCTTGTGTAACTACAAATGCTATACCCCTCACGATACCCATCATTGCTAGGGTAGTAATAAATGAATTTATCCCTACCTTTGTGATTATTACCCCGTTTATAAAACCTATAAACGCACCAATCATTACTCCACCCACAATAAATGCTACAATCGGGTTCACACCTGCAAGTACAAGCTTGGCAACAATTACTCCCGTTAAAGCAAGCGTAGATCCTACCGATAGGTCAAACTCACCTGCAGCGATTATATAAGTCATTCCAACCGCAACTACAGCATCAAGTGAACAACCAAAAATCACAGCTATTAAATTATCCTTTGTAAAAAAATAAGGGGATGCGAAAGTAAGAATTATAAACTGCAAAAGGATAAGTAGAACTAAAATGGATTCCCTCATTTGAAACACTTTTCGTATTCCGATTAACACACTATTATTTTGATAGGTATTCGAACTTTTTTCCAGCATGGTTTTTTTCCTCCTACATGTTTACAATTTCTCTTGTGTTGAAGATCATTTTCATGATGTTTTCCTGTGTTGCTTCTTCTACATTCATTTCTCCTTTTACCTCACCTGCATGCATCACTAAAATCCTGTCTGATATACCCAGTATTTCAGGCAATTCTGATGATACCATAATGACTGCTACTCCGCCGTCCGCCAGTTCTCTTAATATTCTGTGAATCTCAGATTTTGCTCCAACGTCCACTCCTTTTGTAGGCTCATCTATGATTAATATTTTCGGACAAATAGCCAGCCATTTTGCAAGCATCACTTTCTGCTGATTACCTCCACTTAATTGTTTAACTTTTTTTTCAATGTCATCTGTAGATACTGAAAGCTTCTTTGCATATTCTGAGGAAATTATTTTTTCTTTTTGACTGTTCATTATGAAAGCCAAAGTAGTATAGCTTTTAAGCTTAGATGCAATTATATTCAACTTTATAGACATTTCTAGGAAAAGACCCTGACTTTTTCTGTCCTCCGGAAGATATCCTATTCCATATTTTATGGCTTCTTCAGGTTTTCTAATTTCAATGGGTTTCCCATCAATCTTTATAGTTCCTCTATCCTTCTTTATGATTCCGAAAATAGTATCACAGAGCTCCGATCGTCCAGCGCCAACAAGTCCATAAAGACCAAGAATTTCACCTTTTTTTAGTTTAAGGTCAATTTTTTTTAAAACTTCTTTTTTATATACTCCTTCAACTTCCAGTACAATTTCAGACCCAGGAACTTTTGTTTTAGTAGGATATAAATTTGCGATTTCTCTTCCTACCATTAAAGATATAATCAAATCTTTAGTACTCTCTTTTTTATCCAGGGTCTTTATTTCCTTACCATCTCGGAGGACAGTAATCCTGTCTGATAATTCCAGCACTTCTTCTAATTTATGCGAAATATATATGATCGCTTTTCCAGCTTCCTTCAATTGTTGAATTACTTTATAAAGTATCTTTACTTCTCTTTCGCTTATACCCGTCGTTGGTTCATCAAATATTATAACTTTAGCGTTTTGTGAAATGGCTCTTAATATCTCCACCTGCTGTCTTATCCCAAAAGACAAGTACTTGACAGGTAAATTTGGATTTCCCTTTATTTCAAAGTATTTAAGTAATTCCGAAGTATCCTCAAAAAGCTTTTTAAAAACCATGCCTCCATACTTATTTACAGGTGATCTGTTGAAAAAAATATTTTCTGCAATTGACATATTTGGACAAAGGCTTAATTCTTGATGCACATGAGATATTCCTTTCATCAATGCTACTTGGGGGTTATATTTTTCAAAACTTATCAATTCACCGTCTAGTACCAGCTCACCTTTATCAGGCTTGATAATACCGGATAGAACGTTCATCAGTGTAGATTTACCTGCTCCGTTTTCCCCAACAAGAGAATGAACTTCTCCTCGTTTCAATTCAAAATTAACTTCATTTAGCGCTTTTACACCAAAAAACTGCTTGCTGATATTTTTTATTGATACCAACGACATATTATCCTCCAAACACTTAGGTTCAATCTGAATAAACGGCAATTCGTCAATACTTATCTTTGAAGGACCGAGAATCCTATCTGCTTTCATTAATAACCCACCTTTTAGAATTAATTATCTTGAATTGATTTAAATTATAGAACTTTAGCTTTGAGACAACAATTAGTTAGAATTCATATTCGGTGTCTTATATTCAGAATATTTTTATAAAGCCACTTAGGGAGATTCCATAGAATTAACGGTCTCCAACCTGCCTAGCCGATATAGTGCTACACGGATTACATAACGAAAAGTCGCCATGAGATCAGCTTAAATTCGGCTGATCTCATGGCGAACTACCAAGCGTCCATATACTCCTTGCTGAAGGAGAAAGGTTTAATCCATATTCCTTTTATGGCTTGATAATCACCTTCAAAGCCTCTCCGCTTGCTGCTTTATCAAATGCCTCTTCCCAGCTTTCCAGAGAATAGATATCGCTTGTAAATTCTCTGAGGTTGACCTTTCCCAACTGGATCATGGACAAACATCTTTCCCAGCTCTCAAAATCCGAGCTGTAGCTGAAGACTAAGTTGACCGCTTTCAGGGCAACCTTGGCCCAGGGCATCGGCACATCACTGGTAGGCAATCCAAGGGCACAGAACCTTCCATCTCTTCTGAGCAGGTCAAAGCCCTGTACAATTGCCTTAGGCGCACCCGACAAGTCGATGACCACATCCGCCCCCATGCCGCCCGTGTCTGCCATCACGATGCTCACCGGGTCTTCCTTCATCACGTTTACCGTTCTGTAGGCGCCAAACCCCTTGGCAGCAGGAAATCGGGTCTTCTCATCCGCATCTATTCCAGTCAGAAGTACCCTCGATGCTCCTTCGGCCACCACCAGCTGCAGCGCCAGAAGGGCAATGGGCCCGCAACCCAGTATTACGACATAATCCTCGGGTTCTATGCCGCACCTGCCCAGTATCCCATAGGCAGCTACCGCCATCGGTTCTATTACCGCCGCTTCCTCAAAGCTCATTCCCTCCGGCATCCTATGCAAAAGGGACGCCGGAACCTTGATATATTCCGTAAAGGCTCCGTCTATCAAGTATCCGGGTGACCTCTTGGAGAGACAGAACTGGCGCTTTCCGGTAAGACAGTACCGGCAGTGTCCGCAGGCCAGCGTATGTTGTTCACTGACTACCCGGTCTCCTATTTTCCACTGCTTCACGCCCTCACCCACTATGGCTACCGCGCCTGAAAATTCATGTCCTAGTATCACCGGAGGATTGTATATAAAATGGTCGTCCCGTATCTTGAGATCTGTCCCACATATCCCGACCGCCTCAACCTTTACAAGCACCTCGCCAGGCCCCGGGCTGGGTACCGGCACCTCCCGCATTTCCAGCTTTCCTATCCCTTTTTCGTATTTAACCAAAGCTCTCATGTTATCCTCCAAATTTGTATGATTTGACGCCCTTTACCCCGGGTCTTATAACATAGAGCCCTCCGGATTCTGGATATTGTCTTAGTTCCTCATCCGAAAGGCCGAGTCTTGCCGTAGTGATATATAGGTCTTCAAGCCCCTCTCCGCCAAAGGCACAGGCTGTCGGATTTGGTACAGGCAGCATAACCTCGTCAAGCTTCCCACCCGTCTGCGGTTCCCATCTTGTCACTTTGAAACCTCCGAAGTGGGCGATCCACAGCATTCCTTCCTCATCAATGGTCATGCCGTCAAAGAAGCCTTCTTCCGCTTTACCATCAATCACAACTCTCTTATTGGATATTTCACCGGTTCTAATGGCATAGTCGAACCCCCAAACCTTCTTGACTGGGGTGTTAATGTAATACATCGTTTTATGGTCATGACTCCAAGCTATGCCATTGGATATGGAAATACTGTCCAATACTTTTCCTAGGCTTAAGTCAGTGTCCAGACAATAGAGCGCTCCCCCTGAACCCTTCCCTTCCTTGTGCATAGTTCCGACAAAGAGCCGTCCAGCAGGGTCGCACTTGCCGTCATTGAACCGGTTCTCCGTACGGTCGGATTCAGGGTCTGCTATAAAGGCAGTTTCACCTGTTACTGTATCCAAAAAGTATAAACCTTTCTCCATTGCCAGAACCACTCCGCCTTTTGCTCTCGGTACCACAGTTCCAATAAGCTGTCCTGTTTCTATCACTCTGTCGCTATGCTTGTCAGGATTGAATACATGCAGCTCACAGGCTAAAATATCCAGCCAATACAGGACTTTGTTTTCACAGTCCCAGATCGGCCCTTCTCCTAGCATTGCCTTTTGATCTATGACCAATTCCAGTTTATTCATCGATTTGACTTCCTCCTCACAGACCTGCCCAATTATCCGTGGCTTCCACCTTCCAGACTCTTTGACTTAAAAGGCTCCTGACTAATCAGCTGGCTTGTCATACCACCATCCGCAACTATGTTTGCCCCAGTAATGTAGCTTGCCTCATCACTTGCCAGAAATACTGCTGTATAGGCAATCTCTTCCGGAGTACCGACTCGTCCTGCAGGTATGTTTGATTTCCAGTAGGTAAGGCACTCGCCCATGTCGGGAGCAGCGGCCTTGATATCGTCCCATATTTGTGTGTCGATAAGTCCCGGAGACAGAGCATTTACCCTGATGTTTCTTGATGCAAACTCCACCGCCATGGACTTGGTCAATCCCACCACTGCCCATTTTGCCGCATCGTATGGCGCCGCTCCGGGTAAGCCTGCAAGGGTATGTACTGAGGTAATATTTATAATATTTCCTTTACCCTGCTTTAACATATGAGGTATGGAATACCATGAACACAGGAATGTTCCCCTTAAATCTGTGTTCATAACCCTGTCCCAGTCCTCTGGCTTTAGCTCCTCGAAGGACTTCACAAAATTGACTCCGGCATTGTTTACCAGGACATCTATTCTTCCGTATTCCTCAAGGGTTTTCTCAATCATGACCTTTATATCTTCCTCAATTGATACGTCACACTTCACAAATATTGCTTGGCCACCGTTTCTGACTATCTCAGCGGCTACAGGCTGCCCATTGGCGGCTCTTCTTGTGCTGACAACTACTTTTGCGCCCTCTTTTGCAAATATCTCAGCTATGCTCTTGCCGATACCTGCTCCTGCTCCAGTTACTACTGCTACTTTTCCGCTTAACCTCATTATTTTACCCCTCTCATTGAATTATTGAGCAGCATCCTCTCTCCTTCTCTTCAAATCGGTATCAAGAACTACGGCAGCGATTAGTATTACACCTGTTGCAACGTTTTGCCAGTAAACGTCAATTCCTAATAAATTAAGGGAATTAAGAAGAATAGCCATTAACAGAGTTCCTAAAAATGCACCGACAACGCTTCCTTCTCCACCGTTTAGGCTTGCTCCACCAATTACACACGCTGTAATTACCTTTAGCTCCTCACCCACGCCGATATTAACCGATGCAGCACCAAGCCTTGAAGCTATCAGTACACCTGCCATTGCAGACAGTGCCCCAACAATAACATAGCTAATGATTTTAACTTTATTAACTTTTATACCTGTCATAATAGCTGCTTTTTCATTTCCGCCAATGTAATAACTCTGCCTGAAAAATCTGGTCTTTCTTAGGAGTATGTCGCCTAGTATTATCACAATAATTGTAATGATTATCGGAAATTGTACCCCGAAAACCTTTCCCTGTCCCAAAATAGTGAAAGACTTAGGTAACTCAACAATAGTAACGCCTTTTGCTAAAATAAGAACAAATCCACGGACGATAGATAGCATCCCTAGTGTAACAATAAAAGGATGTATTCTCCATTTTGTAACTATTAATCCGTTCACCAACCCAACCAGTGCCCCTGAGAGGATTCCTGTACTGACCGCAAGAGGCACAGGAAAGCCCGCTTTTATACATAGGCAGGTAACTATTCCGCTCAAAGCTAAGGTGGACCCAACTGATAAATCAAACCCACCGGACACAAGTAATACAGTCATTCCTGCTGCAATTATACCATCAATCGATACCCCTAAAAGTATAGCCAAAAGATTCGCTGGATTAAGGAAAATTGGGGAAACCAGACTCATCGCGAATCCACCAAGTAATATTAAAACGATTAAAACCAGCTCTCTAACCTCTAATAATCTCATTAAGCTATGCTTTTTGGGTGCCAAGGAGCCTTCATTTGTTTCAACTAATTCTTTCATGCTTATACCTCCAAGTTTTAGTTATATCTATTTTCAATGTCTTAACTAAACGCCAGCTGCATAGGCTATGATGTTCTCTTCAGTCGCCTCAGCATTGTTAAGCACACCTCGTATTTCACCATCTTTGACTACTATAATTCTGTCGCTTAGGGTCAGTACTTCTAATAGATCTGAAGAAATTACCATAATCCCGATACCTAAATCGGCCAATTTTCTGAGAACATCATATATTTCGCTTTTTGCTCCCACATCAACCCCTTTAGTGGGCTCATCGATGATGAGAACCTTCGGATTTATACCTAACCACATGGAAAGCAGTATTTTTTGCTGGTTCCCACCTGAGAGATTTCTTACCTTTTGACCAATTGAAGGTGTTATTATATTGAGCTTTTTTACATAATCTTCTGAGAATGCTTCCATTTTATGTTCATCCAAAAAACCTGTCATACCCTTAGCAAAGCTTTCTAATTGTGGAACAACACAATTCTGTTTGATATTCATTTCGAGGAATAAGCCTTCAAACTTCCGATTCTCAGTAGTATAGGCAATTCCTTCGTTCATCGCATCTTTGGGAGAATTTACAATTACCTTTCTTCCATCCACGAATATACTGCCAGCTTCATATTTTTCCAAACCGAAAATTGTCTTTGCTATTTCCGTCCTTCCAGCCCCTACTAAACCCGCAAAACCAACTATTTCACCTTGCTTTATTTCAAAGGAGATATCTTTAAAGTATTTCTTATGGGTTAATCCTTGAACTTTCAATACTACTTTATTGTTTTCTACCCTTGCATTTCTCTTAATGTATTGATTGGAGACTTCTCTACCGACCATAAGGTTTATTATTTTTGCTTCATCGATATCAGATACTTTTACTGTATCCACATATTTCCCATCCCTGAGCACTGTCACCCTATCAGCTATTTCAAATATTTCATGGAGATGATGTGAAATATAAATAAAAGACATTCCCTTTGTTTTCAATTTCCTAATATTTTCGAACAGCCTATTAGTTTCGTATTGACTTAGTGAAGATGTTGGTTCGTCTAAAATCAGTACCTGGGGGTTCTTTGATATAGCCTTTAGAATCTCAACGACCTGCTGCTGGCAAATAGATAAATGCTTAACAGGTATACTCGGGTTGATAGTTTCTTCAAAGGTTTTCAAAATCTCAGTAGTATCCTCAAAAAGTTTTTTAAAATTAATTAATCCCATCTTTCTCACCGGCTGTCTGTTGGGAAATATGTTTTCTGCCACACTCATACCGTTTACAAGGCTTAATTCCTGAAACACAATACTTACGCCACTATTTACTGCATCTAAGGGGTTATGAAATTCTGTCTTTTTTCCATTGATAAATATTTCACCTGCATCCGGCTTATGAATACCACCCAATATATGCATGAGCGTACTTTTTCCTGCCCCATTTTCACCGACTATGGCGTGAACCTCACCTTTTCTCAGCTGGAAATCGACTCCTCCAAGCGCCTGTACTCCAGGAAATTTCTTGAATATTCCTTTAACCTCTAAAATTAGTTCTTCATTCATTAGATTACCTTCTTTCAGGGAAATATAGGCTTACTGAGACTCAGGCCGTTGAAAAACAGACTGAGTCTCAGTATGGAATCACAATTGTGTCTTATTACTTGACATTCCTAATAAAATATTGGGCATTACTCTTATCTACATATATAACACCTGTATCGATATTAGTGGGAGCTAGGGTAAGACCGGCTTTGGCATTGTCTGTAGAAATCTCTACATTAGCGTGCTTCATAGTATAAAGTATCTCTAAGGCATAGAAAGGCATCATTGCTGATTTCTGAACTATTGTTCCCATTACGATGTCTTTGCCGATTTTCTCCAAAACCTGTCTGTCTCTGTCCATAGAAACTATTTTGACCTTGCCTATGCGTCCGGCTTCCTCAACAGCAGTAGCCGCCGATGCGCCTCCAACTGCATCCGTACAACCTATTCCTGCCAAGTCAGGGTTTTTTTGCAAGATTGCAGATATTACCTGCAGAGTATTAACAGGATCTGCTTTTGTATCCCCTATTTGAACAATTTCTATATCAGGGAATTGTTTAAGCGCATCTTCATATCCCTTTTCTCTATCTTGATGCAAGCTCACTCCTGGTTCGGTCAGCATGGCAACCTTTCCCTTGCCTCCCAGAGCTTCAGCAAGTTTAGTCCCCCCCAAAAAGCCGGCATTGTAGTTTCCTGTTCCCACAAATGCAGTTCTTTTCGATTTCTTAACATCACCATCAACCGTTATGACCGGAATACCTGCATCAATAGCTTTATTGATTACCGGCACTAAACTGTCTTCCGCTCCAAAAGTAATTATGCCTGCCGGCTTTTCAGCAATAGCCTGTTCAAATGCTGCAACCATTGCATTGATATCATAATCAGGTGGACCTACATACTTTGTTTTAACTCCCATCATATCGCCTGCTGCTTTAAGTCCAATCTTATGGTCATAGAAATACTCCAAGTTTCCGAGGCAATACACCCCTATATACAGTTCATCTGAAACCGGCTTGGCTACCTGCTGCTGTGAAGATTCCTTATTACTTGCTGTTGTATTGTTGTCTTTTGTGTCGCTTGAACACCCAACAGACAAACCCATTACCAGAGTTAACCCAATTAGAAGAAATAATACTTTTTTCAACACGAAGTCGTCCTCCTCTTATTTTTTCTAATTACATCGTAGTTTAATAAGAGAAAATTATAAATGTTCTATCTATATAGGTTTCATGTATTTATTGAATATAAAAAAAACATGTGACAAGGCACATGTTTTAAAATTATATCAAAATGTATACTATTTTGTTAAATCATCTTATTAGGCAGAATATTTAGTTATTTATATTAATGCAGATAAAAGGACGACAAAATATTATATAATACAATCCTTGGAGAACTCACCCAAAAATAAGGCAGTCATTTCAGAATTATTACTATTCCCCTATATATTCGGACGGGCTCACTCCAGTTATTTTTTTGAATATCCTACTAAAATAATTATAGTTGGCATATCCTACTTTTTCCGCTACCTGGTAAACCTTATTTTTGGGATTTTCAAGCATTTTCTTGGCATACCATATTCTTACTTCATTTATATATTCGATGAGATATTTTCCGGTCTCCTGTTTAAATATACGGCTGGTATAAGCAGAGCTATAGCCTATAATTTCTGCAACTTTAGTTAAATTTAACGTTTCTTCGCTGAAATGTGTATTGATATAATTTATAGATTGCAACACACCCTCTGAATAATCTTTTTTTATCAGAATGCTGATTTTAATATTTGCAATTCTTATGACCACATCCACAATTTGATCATGCAAGTCATTTAAGAAATTAACCTGCCTAAGATCTTTTATTCCTTCTAATCCTGTTGATTCAAACTCCTTCAACTCATTATGAAAATGTACTTTTATGACTTCAACTAAAGACACATATGTAAGTTTTACTTCATATGCCGAAACATCTTTTTCTACAACATGAAATTCCTTCTTTAACTGCGCCAAAAGGCCGATAATTCCATGGAAATTTTCAAGTGTTATTTCTTTAATTATTTTCGCTTTAATTTTTTCTATATTTTCACAGCAAATATGCTTCTTGCTATTTGTATTATCATAACAAGCAATAAAACCTGCTCCTTCGAAAATTTTATTATCAATAGCATTTAAGGCTTGTTTGTACAACTCAGGCAAATTTTCATATCCGAGAAGTTCAGTACTAATACCTATAGAAACAGAAAGATTTAAATATTTTGATAATAGATACCGCATATGTACAAATGTATCCAAAATACTTTGCGGATCGCTTAGCTTATCTTTAATTTCAGATACATCCAGTATTATAAAATATCGATAATTACTTTCGCAATAAATTTCGAAGCTGCAAATCGTTCTAATATATTCACTGATCGCATTTTTAACTTCCTCACTGCATAATGTTGCAGGTTTATTTGCAAAGCGCTTATCATATTCGTACGGGTAATCAACTTCAAAACAAACGACCCTAAACAAAGCAGCACAATTAAAACTAATATTGGCCCTTTGCAGTTGTACAGTTACTTGACTGCGCTCAAAATCATTACCGCCTGTCAAGAGTTCTTTCAAGATGTTATTTTTAATAATTCTTATATCTGTATTGATTCTTTCCCGTGAGTTATTTCCTGCCCTTGCAGCTTTAGATGTCTGCCTTTCTTTATCTATATCCTCTTTTACTTTACAAACAATATTATTAATTGACTGTACGTCAATATCATACTTTAAGATATAATCAAAGGCCCCATAAGTAAACGCCTCTCTTACAAATTCAAAGTCGTTATAGCAGCTTAGAACCACTACTTTTATATTCAGCTGGCTCTCCTTAATCCATTTTATTAGCTCAACTCCGTTAAACTCCGGCATTTTTATATCGGTTAGGACAAGATCAACCTCGGTTTTGCTTAATATTTCCTTCGCCTTTATTCCATTTGAAACTTCTCCTACAATCTCCAGATTACACTCACATTGGCTCAAAGTACTTTTAATACCTATACGAACCAGCGGCTCATCATCAACGATCAATACCCTTATCATTCAACTCCTCCCCCTCATATAAAATGCACGGTATTATAATACTAACAGAGGTTCCTTCCCCTATTTCACTTTGGATATTTATTCCATAATCTGTTCCGAAATAGTTTTTAATTCTTTCGTTTACATTATTAATACCAATCCCATTGAAGCCCTTTTCCTTGACGCATTTATCTAAAAGTTTCTTTTGAGTGTCTTTATCCATTCCTTTCCCATTATCTTTCACACAGTATTCAATAAAATCATCAAACTTTGCAATACTTATTTCGATTTTACCATTCATTTTTTCATGGTCAAGCCCATGGAATATAGCATTCTCAACAATCGGCTGAAGTACAAACTTGATTGTCTTGTAACTTTTAACTTCTTCATCCATGTGAAATTCAACAGTAAAGCTATCGTAATACCTAAGTTGCTGTAATGATATATAGTCCCTTATCTGATTAATTTCCTCCTCAATGGAAATAAAAGTCTGTCCCAATTTAATAGATGATTTTAATAAGTTGATTAGAGATATTATTAAATTAGCAATTTCGTTAGCATGCTGCATCGTAGCCATCCACCTGATTGCATTTAAAGAATTATAAATAAAATGAGGATTAATTTGAGCTTCAAGAATCTTATATTCCTGTTCCTTTTCCTTTTGGTGATGATAATTAATTTTCATCAACATATTATTTATTGCATCCACCAGCTTATTGAAATGATCACTCAGCAGTCCTATATGCTCCTTTTTTTCTATCTGTAAAGGAACCTCAAATTGCTTTGTCTCAATTTGGGTCACTATATCTTCAAGTAGTTTTATCGGACGGGATATACTTCTGGAAATGAAAATTGATAAGAATAAAAAGAGAAAAAGAATAACGATAATGAAAATTATCGTATACATTTTTATATAGGTCATATCTTTTATCAACTGATGATTATTCGCAACCATAATAATGGTCCATCCTGTGTATTCGGATGTTTTATAACTTATGCCATTTTGGTTACCATTTGTGTTAACCACAAAATTTCCCTCGCCGTTTTGTTGTACAGTGTTCCAAATTGTATCTTTTATATGTGTTTTAACCGCATCCCCTTTGTTACTATATATTGTATCCCCATATTTATCCACAACATAAATATCTTTTTCTTCATTGTCATTTATGCTGCAAAAGTCACGGAGTATATTGAAATTGACATTTAACTGCATAATTCCAATGTTAGAACTTTGAACTCCCCCAGCCTTTGAAAAACCTTTTATCGGGTAAATTACAGGAATAACCTTCAAGGATTTCCTATTTGTTTGCAAGTCGATAAATGGCGCGAGTATAGTTGGCCCTTCTCCCTCCTCTATGGCCTGAATAAACCACTGTTCATTTTTAGGGGTATATTTTTGATCTATTGTATCCTCAAAATTAACAAAATAGGAAATGTTCGATCTTGTATAAAGGTAAACTGACATAACTTCTTTTTTTTGTATCAAGATATTACTGAGTTTCCCAAATAATTCTTCATTGCTTGTAATATATTTGATTTTATCCTTATAATCTTCTTCCTGTTTACCAATTCCCGAATTAAAAGATTTGTCCTTAATAATATTTTCAGCAATTTTTTCAATATCTTCAAAATAAACATCTATACTTATTTGCATATGTTTAATAATATCACTATTAGAGATAAGAGTTTTTTTCTGCAGGGTATTTTGAATATTTAAATAGGAAAGAAACCCAAAAACTATAAAGGGTACTACAAATGCTATACTAAATATGACCATTAATTTATTCTGTAAATTCATTTTCCTTATAAAAGAACTACTTCTCATTGCAAAAAATCCTTCTCGCATTAATTTCTCATAAAAGATTTGTAATTTTTCATGTCAATTATAAAAACTCCTGTATCAATATATACCGGAGTACCTGTAATCCCAGCATCTTTAGTATTCGGAACGATAGGAACAAGATTATGATTATAGTTATATAATATCTGCATTGCATAGAATGGCATCAATGCAGTTTGTTGAACAAGTGTCGCAGTGATTACTCCATCTTCAATTTTTTTTAGAACGTATTGACTTCTATCCATTGCTAGAATTTTTACTTTGCCTTGCTTATTTACCTCCTCCAACGCAACAGAAGCAGCAATTCCTCCAAAGTAATCAGTACATGCAATTGCATCTAACTCCGGATATTTATTAAGAATATCTAAAGCAGCTTTATGAGCGTCTTCATGATTAGCTTTTGTGTCTGCGATTTCTACAATTTTAATTCCAGCTGTTTTACCTAAAGCATCAGTATAACCACTGGTTCTTTCTCTGTGCAATTCAACTTCGGGTTCGGTAAGAATAGCAACTTGTCCCTTCCCATTTAGGATTTTAGCAAGTGTGTTGCCGCCCAAATATCCTGCATTATAATTCCCAGTGCCTACAAATGCAATTCTTTGACTATTCTTAATGTCACCATCTACTGTAACTGAAGGAATACCACAATCAGCAGCTTTGTCAATCATTGCTGCAAGACGATCGTTCGCGCCAAATACTACTATTCCTGCAACCTTTTTACTGATAGCATAATCAAAACACTTTATCATTTCATCGATATTATTATCCGGAGGACCCATGTATTCTATCTTTACATTTAGAGCTTCGCCAGCTTTCATTAATCCAATTTTATGATCGGTAAAATACTCGTAACTACCAAGTGCATAAATTCCCACATACTCTTCAACATTTTTACTTTCTTTATTATATTGGTCAGTGGCATTAACTTCAGAAGGTTTTAAAATATCTTCCTTAATAATTACATCTTGTTTTTTATTTGATGTACAGCCATTTAAGCAAGCTATTATTAAAAAAACAAGAATTAATAAATTCCATCTTCGCTTAAATACCATATTTACCACTACCCTTTTTGAATTTTACTAGGTTGAAATAAGGTTATTGCTTATGGGAAGTATCGGACTTTTGGTCAGCATCAACATGCCTTCACTTGTTTAGAATTCAACAAACTTTCAAAATAATCCTGCAATGAATCCGAAATATCAAAAAACAAAAGCCAAAACGTCAAAATCGTTCTGGCTTTTCAAGCTTCCCCCAAATGCAAAGGCCTATTTAACATCGTCCTTGACTATCCTACCCTCTAATTTGTAATATTCGTCGAGCATGAAGTCTAGTTCTTCAACCGTGATATTATAAATCATAATCTTCTGCCACACCTAGCCCAAGCATTTTCAACAAATTGGGCAGAAAACGCTCCTTTAATATCAATTAAAGTGAGCGCCCACAACAATACTGCGTAGCTTAAGTTACTTCCAATTAGTTATTGTGTTAGTCAAGTGTTACTGATGCCGTTTAATATCCTAAACCTGACGGCGTAAGGTGTCCGGCGGTAGACAGATAAGCTGACCAAAAATGCAAATGATATCCGTCAGTCAGTCCGTCTCTCTCACCGCAACGTTTAACAGAGTGTTCAATTGTGACCTTGGCCAGGTAAGGGTATAAATGTTTCAACAACCGCAATGGCTATTTGGCTTTTGTTGGTAGCGAGATTAAATCAAAGAAAATCCTTGTTCCTTCAGCTTCATATTTTACAACCATCGTGGCGACAGCAAGACTAATAAGAGCATTTTGCGTCATCCCAAAAGCCGTAGCCATATTATCAAGACCTTTTTTTACTTTATCAGGTAGTTCAATAGACTGTCTAGGCACCTTTTTACCTCCTCATTTTGGTGTGTGGGATGACAACTAATACATCAGAGCAACACCAATTTACATCGGTTTTCCATCGTTTTATTAGTGAACGATCAACTTCATTCCGTTCTTATGTACTAGCTTTTTCTCGCAGATGATCTGTTGTTGCCTTAAAGGCCAGAATATCTGCCCTAGCCTCTTTCAACTTCTCTTCAAAAACCAGTCTGAACCAAGCGATTCTGTTTTTAGTCGGTGGATACTGATTAAACTTATCATGGACTTTACAGATGGCTTCAATCATCTCAGAATGGTCATAATCTAGAGTCTTAGCTAATTTCAAGGCTATCGGCAGGAGATCATAGAACCCCGTTTTGATGAAATAGTCTTCCAAGCCTGGTCGATTCATGACAATTCCCCCTCGATCACACGTTTTACCATCCGGTCATCAATAATTCGGTGACCGTTCTGCGAACCGTAGAGGAGGCAATGCGTACATAACTTGTTGATGAGTCTGGCGGCACCGCTGGAGAAACGATAAATATCGTCGATCGCCTGGTCTGAAAAAATGTCGCTGGTTGCACCCGCATAAGCTAAGTGCTGTTTCATATAGGACTCTGCCTCTGCCCGATCATAGTGTGACAGCTTGCATTGTAAATCAATACGTTGGCGAATCGCGGTGTAAGCCTGCAGATGTAGACGATCCCATAGCTCGTTCTGACCGACAAGAATGAGCGCCATGGGGCTCTCTGCATCCATCTTCATATTAAGTAGAAAGCGAACTTCCTCCAGCATCTCTTTATCCAGCAAATGCGCTTCGTCCACGACGACAACTGCCTGCAATCGATGAATTCCGCGCATCAATTCAATCTCCCGATGCAGTTGGCGTTTGGCATCGCCACGATAGAACTTCGACTCGTATCCAAGTTGCTCAAGCATCCCTTTGTAAAAGTGACGGGGTGTTAACTTTGAATCGGACAGGTATAAAATCCTGTACTTCGCCGGATCGAGCGTTTTCGCAAACCGGCGAATCGTCGTCGTTTTTCCCGTCCCACAGTCGCCGGTGATGACGGCAAATAACTGACGCTCTGCTGCATATTCGAGCCTACCAAGTGTTTCTTCCAGTATGCTCGATAGGTACAATTTATCGGTGGGAATATCCCTTGAGAAGGGTGTGTGACTCAGCCCGTAGAAAGATTCATACATGCTTGTCGGCCTCCTTCCGAACTGTTCGGTAGGAGACGGCAGGCGCTTGCCGTTCGTTTCGTTGCTTATTCTGCTCCTCGGCTGCACGAAGTAAACGCGATTCGTCCGCTTTTTCTGGTTGCATATGATCCGGCAGCGCCGGACGCTTTCCAGACCATTCCCTGATGACAAGCTCACGAACAGTCCAAGGTGCATGACCCTCGAATTCTATGGTCAACTCCGTGATGTCAGCAGGATCGTAGACAACTTGAACCTTTCTTCCGACGAATAGTAGCCCTACCTCGTATTTCTTTCCCATAAAGCTAATGCAACCGGACTTGTCCACTTTGCGCTCTTCGCTATGGAGGAATGCATTCGTTAAGATTTCAGGTTCTACGAATCGAAGTGGTGAGCGATCGCTCCGATACGCAGTTTCGGGGCTCGCCGTCTCTCCCAGTGCAGTGTGAGGCTTGTTTTGGTGGCATTCGCTAAGCCATGATTGAAACCAGGTATTAAGTCGATCCAAGGTTTTTGGTTTTTCGAGCAGGACTTCATTAAGGAAGCTTTGAACCACACGATTCAGGCGTTCTATCTTCCCCTTAGATTCAGGAGAATATGGCTTGGCAAACAACAATCGGATACCTAGTTTAGAGCAGGTCCGACCCATCCATCGAGTGCGGTACTGCTTTCCATTGTCAAAGTAGACAGCCTCAGGAAGCGCATTTTGTTGGATAGACTTTCGAAAGCAATCTTCCACAATGGCCTGATCAAGCGTTGGATAAAACTCACCGTGAAGAACGTAGCGTGTTGCATCGTCAATAAACAAAACGAGATACACTTGTTTAAGGGTACCGTTTGGACCGATCGGAAGAAAGGGTCCATATTTAATGTCGGATTGCCATAATTGATTGCGATGCCGTTTCTGGAACCTTCGAGCCGCAGCTCCGTCATTCGTATACATCCGCATGGTCCGGGAGCTATATCCACGTTCCATAAGCTTTTCTTGTAAAGTACTCCGTTTAAGTTGCTTGGGTTGTGCTTTTCCTTCCCATTCTAGGATTTGAATGATTTGGCTGACACTGCGACTCGGAACTTCACGCCGCAATAGAATCGCTTGTAGCAGCCTTGAGCATAAACTACCCACGTGCGAAACCAGTGTTTCCAACGTAAGATCGTTGATTCATCCACGGCAATATCAGTACGTGGTGGTTCGTTTAATACACCTTCAAGACTTTCCGCATCGTAGCGTTTGTAAGGAACGAGCAAGTCCGGCAATTCATGGTGAATCTTGAAACATGACTCACAGCGAAGTCTGCGAATAATGAGTATTGATCTTCCTCCAGAACTTTTATACCATACACGATGACGACTGCCTATGACGATTAAGAGTTTTCCACAACAAGGGCAAGGTATGATTTCCGCACTCCTAACAAAAAACGCCAGTCTTATCTTTCTTCTCAACTAGCGAATAATTTGATACAATGATCATGTTAGTTGGGAAGACGTCTCTAGTGATGCTGTTGTAGCAGTACCACATCTAAAGAGAGGCGTCTTTCTCCTTTCTTCAAGGATAACGTCATGGTCATTATATTCGTCAACTTAGGGACAGGCAAGACCGTCAGCTTTCGGACTTTTTAATTCAGCGTCAACAGTCAAGATACATATCGGCTATTTAAGTATCGGAAGAGTTCATTTAGTAGATAGAAATTATGCAAAGTAAAATTAGGGACAATAACGTAAACACAATGTTTCTAGACGTTTACTTTGCATAATGAATAGGGAACTATCCGAAGTCAGGGTAAATAAAAGGCTCATCTGCTGGATAAGCATATAAGCACATAAGTTTGGTTATTTTACGAATGGAACCTGACTTTGGATAATTTTATTGGACTAAACTGCGTGATGTTCGTCGCTATGGGGAAATTAAGATCCCCAGCCTTGTTTATTTCAATCGTTTTTCGAAATACTATGTATCTTCAGTCCGAAATTAATACCAAAGTTAATTGAAGCTTCATAAATGACACAGACTCCCCCTCCCCAATAAAGTGGCATTCTTAAAAAACATTATGTAGTTAATGTCTATTTAGGTGATGCTCTACAGAGATGGCCAACGCCACAGCAAGGACAGATTGTAAAGTCTTTACCCGTTAGCTTTTTCAAGAATTCAAGTGTGGGCATCTTTTCTTTGGGTACATCCCTTAAAATGGTATTAGTGATTCCACTGCATAAAGTCTTAAAACTAAATTAGATATCCATTCATCAGCACTAATTTGCATTACAAATCAGATTCAAGATTAAGCCTTATTTCAGAAACCCCCATCACAAGCTAGTTTCAAGGTTTCAGTCATTGATGGAGTACAGAGAAGAGTAACTTTTTTTGATGGGTTCAGAAAACCTATTTTCACAATACGGGGTTTCCGCAGTGGAATCATTAGTAAGCTTTTTGCAACGTTTAAGTTTTGTTGCTTTGTTTCTCGGACTTAAGAAACCGTAATGTCGTATTTTAGTAAATCGATCGGGTAACACATGAATAAGAAATCGTCTGCTAAATTCATCGGCTGTTAAAACCATATTTTTTTGCTTGTTGTTATCTTTGTAGTCACGCCAT
>LADV01000191.1 GCA_000961805.1 Peptococcaceae bacterium BRH_c23
ATGCGCCGTCCAAGTAAACATATCAACCTAAATGGAATCTAATGATGTAAACATGCTTCCTATCCTAATTCTACTGCACAATAAGTCTTTAAAGTGAGGAAAAGTCCGGCTCTCCATATACTAAGGGTAGCATCCGTTTATGAGCGGTTTTCGTATAGGCAGTACGGATAGCTGAGATAACCTCATTCGGACCCTCTCCTGTCCGTATGAATTCATCAATCGCCGCATAAGTAATGCCCATTTCACTTTCATCCGTTTGGCCTTCCCAAAGTCCGGCTGATGGCGTTTTTTCAATGATTTCTTTAGGAATTCCTAAAGCCTTGCCGAGTTCCACAACTTCCGTTGCCGTGAGATCAGAGATAACGCAGAAGTCATACGCGCCGTCACCATACTTCGTATAGTAGCCCATGACAGCTTCCGAAAGATTGTCCGTACCGGCAACCAAGTAACCCTTCGCTTGAGCCAATGCATAAAGTGTTGTCATGCGAAGTCTTGGCTTGATATTGGCAAAGGCCATAGGGGTAATAGTTTCATCCATGCTGTTTTGAATACTCTCGGATAGTTTAGAAAAACTCTCTTCAAGAGGAACTTCAACCGTTTCAATGCCTAGTTTTTCTGCAACTTTAAGCGCATCAACTTTATCGGTATCTCTGCTGTAGCACGGCATAATCACGCCCAGGACATTATCCGTGGCCAGTTTGCATAAGGCGGCGACAGTATTGCTGTCTTTTCCGGAAGACATTCCAATGACAAGGCCTTTAGCTCCGGTTTGATTCAAAATTTCCCTAATCCATTCAACACGACTCTTAATTTCTTCATTCCAATTACGCATTAAAATCCCATCCTTTCAAAGTTTCCTCTAAGTAAAAGTACACAGGTTCCGGTACAAGGTAACGGACACTCTTCCCTGCTTTAAGTAAATCACGGACATGGGTCGAGTTACCATCGTTTCGCACATAGTCATCAGGAATCAGAAAGCTATCCAAATTTACGAGGAGCGAAGGGTTTTTTAGAATCATCTTCATAGGGTCGTCTCCATTTCGAGGGATAACGATGAAATAATAATCGTCCATTAACTTTTGGAAATCGTCCCAAGTATCGATAAATCTCAGGTTATCCGTACCCATGACAAAGGCGATTGGATACTTAGGATACTGCTTTTTGAGTATTTTTAGTGAATCGATAGTATTGAGTAAAATCGGAGACAGTGTTTCAATCTCTGACACTTCAAATTTGGGGTTCGCTTCACAAGCAAGTTTCAGCATCTCTACGCGGTCCTTGGACGGTAGTAGCCCATTCTTTTCATAAAGGTCGCTTACGGGTAGAAAAATAACCTTCTCGATATCATAGATATTGGTGATTTCCTCAGCAAGAGCTAAATGAGCATTTGTTACAGGGCTAAACGAACCGCCAAAAACTGCAATTACACGTTCCATCATACTCCCCCTTAAGCAATGCTATTAAGATTTGGATTATCGCAAGGCCCACGGCCAACCTTATGCATTTCGACCCATGAATCGTCGATTTTGACTCGGACAATATCCGATGTAAAATCATTATTGGTCTCATCCGAATTCTCCAGAAGTGACGACCCAACTCCGTAAATATCAACCGGCACCTCAAGTTCCTCAAACATTGTTATTTTCTTGGCATTAAAGCCACCAGTGACTATTATCTTAATCGCTTGACACCATTCTTTGGCGACAAGGATAGCATCAAAAGGAATATCCCACTGCTTAAAAGCAGCATTAATCGCGTTGCGCAGTGCCCATATTAAACGAGGGTTTACGCCGCAGTCTAATTTCTTATCACCAAAGGGAGGAATTGCTTTATCCCGCATGTTCCCTGAGGTATCTGGGCGAACGCCAAAGAGTTGGTATTTTCGGGCTTCTTCTTTGTTCCCTTCTTTTAAGAGACTCCAATACTTGTCAAACATCCTTTTCATCACTGATTGGGAATCACCAATACAATCGTTATGGAAGTCCACAAGGGCAATTCTAGGGATTTCAAGAGGCATAATCCGACAGAACTGCATCATCGTCTCAGCTGTATCCCCCAAAAAGGCAGCGATTGAAGCGTGGGCAATTGTACCTCCGGCTTTCCCGCCCCACCAATCAGCTTGGTCATCCGTAGAAACAAAGGTTTTGGATTTCTTACCGTATTTGTCGTTGTATGCTTGGACCGCCAGTGAATAGGCATATCCATGAAGTGCTTGCATTTTGTAATGAACGAAACGTGCCGGGAAAAAGAGAATGTCTTTCCCCTTAGCAGCCTTCAGGACGTTAAAGACGTTGGTGGCTACCCGAGTTGCCTCAGAAAGAACCCCGAGTATAGGAGTTTCTAATAGTGCGAAATAACGATAGACTCCTCTTACTTTCAGTACAGGCTGTACGCTCATGGGGTCGCCGTCATAGGTAACAAATGTGCCATCTTCTACTGCTTCGACTTCAAGCGTATGATACATATTAACGAAGTTGCCATCTTCGTCATAATAACCGGTACATTCTTTCAGAATAGTCAGGGCCTCGTCTACCCCAGCTACTAGGCTGTAGGGTTTACGTCGAGTAAAGAATTGCATTTCAACAACAATGTCGCCGTTTTTCACCTGAGCTAATTTATCTTCAGGAATTTCCTTAACTTCACATTTCCCTTGAAACCTATAGCCTTCTTTTGAAACGGTTTCAAGTATCTTTACAATATTCAGGAAGTACGCATCGGAGTACCAACCCTTTCTCATGCGCTCTGTGTCAATCTTAAAAATTTCAGGGGCTAAACGTTGTCCATTAAATACACTCATTTCTCTCCACTCCTTTTATTTAACTAATGTTGAAGCGAGTTTAATACCATTTGACGATATGTACATAAGGCCAAGCATCTGATAAAAATCACCATCATGGGTCCCTGGAATATCGAAGGTTTCTACGCCTTTTGTTAAAACGATTACCGAAGAATCCTTATTCTTTCTGTCAAAATCAGCTTGAGCTGTTAAAGCGAAGGAAGAGACACATATATCGGTACAGTCACCGACAACAAGGAATGTGTTGATATCAGGATGAGCATTTATCCATTCTTGAAATTCTTCTTCGAGATAACCATTGATCGAGTTTTTATCGAAGACTCTACAGTGGTCTCTGAATTCATCCACAATTTCTGATTCCTTAGAGTTAAAACCGCAGTGTATTGGATAGCGTTTGTATTCGGGGCTTTCTTTCGTATGGCTATCGGCAAGGGCCAAGATTGGGATACCACAGTCGATACAAAGTTGTATGACCCTCCCTATTTCAGATATAAGTCCTTCGATCCGAGGACTGTAAAGTGCCCCTTCTTTAGCAAACCCTTTAACCATATCGATGACAATGAGTACTGTTTTCTTTGGGTCTAACTCTTTAATGGATAGTTCATCTAAATTGTTAAGAACATCAACTTGTTTGCTTAGGACTTGATTAGCAAGTCCTAAAAAATCACGTTTGTTAAACACATTAATTCCCCCTCAACAGTTTTTCACTATGGAGCCAAGCTCTACGCGGATATGACCTTCTTTGTTAAAACCCATCTTCTTCATCCCAGTTGGGGTTAAATCGATAAAGTTCTGCTGGCTTATAGGCTTTACCCTTCTGGTATTCATTTGTACCAATGACCATCTTTTCAATTTTTTGACGAAAGTTCGCCTTATTAAGCTTCTTCCCGAGAATCACTTCATACGACTTTTGCAATTCGCTCAAAGTAAAAAGTTCCGGCATCAATCCAAAGGCAATATCTGTATACTCAAGCTTGTTCCGCAAGCGTTCAACACTGTACTGAATAATCCGAGAATGATCAAAAGCAATTCCGTTTTTTTCAATGACATCTCGCTCATATTGGATGGTTGTTCCTTTCACAATTTTCGTAATCAGGATAACCGCACTTAGCGTTTCATCGTTGCTTTCAAGTTCAAGTAAAACCCACTTTTTCTGGACAAAGCCGTCGCCTGTCAAAATCTTTTCTTTTTTAAAAACTTTATCTCTCACGGAATACCACTTAGCTTCCGCTGCGTCATCCCCTGCCTGAATTATTACCTTCGTAGAATCAATCAGCGCCATATAAGAAACACTAATCACTCGGGTCCTTGGGTCACGTTTAACTTCACCCCATGTATAAAGTTGTTCCATATATGAACAATCAAGGTTTGTTTCCTCTTTAAGTTCTCTGACCGCTGCATGGTCAATATCTTCTTTTGGATTTACAAATCCTCCGGGTAATGCCCAATGGCCTAAGAATGGATGCCCACCGCGTTTCACCAAAAGAACCTGCAATTCTTTATCAGGTAAGCTTCGTTTATTAACTTCCTCTTCACTTGTTATCGTAAATATTACCGTATCCACAGTAACCGAGGGCCGTTCAAATACACTGGCATCATAGTTGGCTTGAAACTCAGCTTCAGTTAATCCGTTTTTATCCTGAAGACTCATTGAAATCTCCCCTTACTTAGTTATGATATACGACTAACTATGTTAGTATTATTTTAATACTAAGTGTTTCGCGTGTCAATAGTTAGCATTAAAAAGATACTAACTATAAGAAGCAGCCTGAAAAGTTTGACCGGATTCACAAGTACCATTCTTATCCGTATCAAAGGCTTTCAGGCTATCTGAGTCTAGGTAATTCTACGTTGCATAAAACAACAATAATTAAAGGCAATAAGCCTCCACAAATATTTAAAAAATGTAGAGACTTATTGCCTATAATACCTGCATACCAATAGGTTTATGAATTAATAGTTTTTATCAGCGTAACCAACCCAGCCGCCTTCTTTTACAAGTGTCTTGTCAAACTCGCCGACTATGAAATCTAGTTCTTCGGATTGGTCTGATGAAGTTACAATAATCTTATTTTTATCAATGTCGATTGTTATTGAAGTGTCTTTCCCCGCGTAGTGCTCAAAAAGATAGCCCATCTTATCTGTTGGTAGTTCTATGGCGAACATACCGCAATTATACATGTTCTGTCTGAATATTCTAGCGAAGCTTTCAGCAATCACTACATTGATTCCATTCACTTCTAACGCCCATGGAGCATGCTCTCTGGAAGAACCACAACCAAAATTGGCTCTTGTTACAAGCACAGCTTTGTCCTTAATATCTTCTTTATTATTAAATCCAGTAAGAGACAAATCCTCCAATAAATAAGGTTTCAATGCCTCTTTAGCGATTTCAGTAAGATACTTTGCTGGAATGATTTCATCGGTATTGATATCACTTCTATCCAAGAATAAGACTTTTCCGCTAAATTCTTTCATTTTTCCCTCCGATATTTTACGCTTTATACAATTGTGAATTTGATATTTTTCCTTCAATCGCTGAAGCTGCAGCAGTAGCAGGACTCATCAGATGAACTGTACCGCCCTTTCCCATTCTGCCATTAAAATTTCGGTTTGTTGTAGAAGCACAGGCTTCACCATTAGCAAGCACCCCATTACTCATGCCAAGACAAGCTCCGCATGTTGGGTTTGTAACGCAAAAACCAGCGTTCTGGAAAATCTCAAGGATGCCTTCTTTTAAAGCCATGGAATAAATATCCGGAGTTGCAGGGCTTACAATGGCACGAACGTCATCACTTATTTTTTTGTCCTTAAGGATACTGGCAGCAATTCTCAGATCTTCTATACGACCATTGGTACAACTTCCTATATAAACCTGGTCAATTTTTGTACCTGACATTTCATT
>LADV01000263.1 GCA_000961805.1 Peptococcaceae bacterium BRH_c23
GTCACAGCTGCATCAATGCCAGTATGAGCAAATTCTTCGATGTTGTCTCCATTGATGCCACCAGCTCCCAGCAGTACGATATTGGGGTTAATTCCCCTGATTTGAGCAACGATGAGTTTCAAATCGTTGGCTGGGAGCTTATCAAATTGTAATCCGCTAACTCCGGCTTCGATTAACAGGCGAGCATCGTCCAGCGTTTCAACCTCAACTATGATCTTCTTTTCACAGGCATAGGCTTTATTCTGTCGAATGACTCGGGCTAGGTCGTTAATATCGCCCAGAAACGCCAGATGCTGTTTAAAAATTAAGATGGTTTCTGATAAACCCAGTCGGTGTGGAAAAGCACCACCCGCAAGGATGGCCTTGATGGACAGTTCTTTCGTTCCGGGAAACGATTTTCTAGTGGCTAGTACCGTCATTTCTGGGTTCACTGCTTTGACCTTGTCCACCATCTTTTTTGTTCTGGTCGCAATCCCTGAGGAGTACTCTAGGATATTCATCGACAACTTCCAAGCCATATGCAGGCTCGATGCTAACCCCTCAGCTTCAATGAAGACATCCCCTTTGTCAACAAGGGTACCCGTTGACAGCGCTCGAATCGGCGTAATTCCCAGCTTAGTAAAGATTCGCAATACTTCCTCGACCCCTGATAACACTGTATATTCTCTAGCTGTAAAACAGATTTTCCCCTGATGTCCGCCGATACCTAACGTTAGCGTAGTTAAATCGAGATACGGAACATCCTCTTTGATCCAGCGGTCGATGGTTTCGTCACTGATATAGAGCATCGTCTTTACCCCCATTTTTCCTGTGAGTCTATTTCCCCTTGATAAAACCGTTCTTTTCGAAAATCTTCATGGCCTCATCACTTTGTAAATAGGCCATAAACTTCACGGCCGCTTCGCTGTTTTTGGAGGCAGTCACCACTGCTGCTGGTAAAACCACTGGTGTATGCGAATTTGCTGGTGCTGACGCCACGATTTTCACCTTATCTGAGGTGATCGCAATCGTATCCCAGACGAAACCCGCTTCAGCGTTACCGGTCTCCACATAAGCCATGACTTGCATGAGGTCTTTCCCTATGACCATTTTTGATTGGAGGGTGTCCCATAATTTAAGGGTGCTTAAGGTTTCCTTCGTGGTCTTGGCTGCTGGAACGGATTCAGCTTCACCAATGCCAATATGTTTAACCTCTGGTTTCGTTAAATCTTCAAAGCCTTTAAGGGTTGTGTTGTCTGTCTTAACGATTAAGACAAGTTCATCTCCGAGCAGATTTACCCTTGAATCTTTCTTGACCAGTCCCTTTTGCTCCAAGGCATCCATTTGCGGCTTTCCTTGGGAAATGAAAATATCCGTGGCAGCGCCTTGTTCGATCTGAGTTTGTAGTGAACCGGACGGCCCATAATTAAAAACAAGGTTTACTTGAGTTTCTTTGACCGAATACAGCTTCTTGATCTCTTCGAAAGAGCCTTTCAAACTGGGAGCCGTCGAAATCATCAGCTCGATCGCTTCTGTCTGTGCAACTTTGCTGTCGTCCTGTTTTGGGGTTTCTTTGACGGCGTTTGAACAACCTGAAAGAACTAACACAAGTAAACATAACAAACATGCAACAAGTCTTACGGCAACCTGAGTTTTAGTCGACTTCCGAAATTGATTGAAAAAATCCATAAACTTCTCCTCTTTCTCCATCCATTTCCTACTAACTTGCTAAACAATAATCAGATCCACTGGGTGGCAGTACAGGTTCCAAGGTTGTGGTTTGTCCCTCAAAGCCGACCAAGTTTGTTTTGTGATCTCCCACTGAATTTGCTGGTCATGCTGTCTTAGAGTCTCATTCTTCACGTTTAGATATAAGGTTATCCGAGAGGGAGTCTCACTGGTGGCCTTTAGCCAACCACACAATACATTGTCCCTTTTTTCATCAGTAGCCCATTCGATCGAGTGCGCACGAATACCCACATAAGCAATTTTTTGAGGAAGTTCGTGCTGGGTTATTAAGTGAATTCCCCAATCCAAGGCCTCTAACTCAAATGGTGATAGGTAGTTAGCCCGAGAAAAATTCTTACACCCGGTTAATTGCGCGGAGATCAGGGTTGGCGGTGATCGAAATAGGTCTTCTGTCCCTCCATGTGCTTCAATTTTACCCTGTGAGAGCACGACCAATTGATTGCAAATGCTATAGATTTCGTCCATGTTATGGGTTACGAACAGGGTAACCCCTGGATAGTCGGCTATGGTTTCCGTCAATTGTTGAACCATGTGACTTCTGAGATAGTCATCCAGTGCCGAGAAGGGTTCATCGAGGAGCAAAGCCTCTGGCTCAATCGCTAAAGCCCGGGCTAGCGCAACGCGCTGCTGTTGTCCTCCCGAAAGCTGGTTGGGGTACCTCTTTTCCAAGCCTTCCAGCTTAATCATCGTCACCATTTTCTTAATGATTGCCCTCTGAGCGTCTCGCTTTTTATCTCCAAGCCCAAAACCAATGTTCTCTTCGACGGTCATATTGGGAAAAAGAGCGTAATTTTGAAATAAATAACCCAGCTTTCTCTTCTGACAGGGGAGATTGATGCCCTTCTGGGAGTCAAATAGAATACGACCGTTGAGAACAATTCTGCCTTGATCAGGGGTTTCAATGCCCGCGATACAGCGCAAGGTCATGCTTTTACCGGAACCAGATGCTCCCAAGAGTCCAAGAATGTCCTGACCCGTCTCGAAATGAACATCGAGCTCAAAGCCCGGAAGTGTTTTTTGGATATCAACCAATAAATCCATATTATCTCCTACTAATAGTCGCAATCATCTTGCGCTGGTAATCAGTCCAGTAATTCATTAGCGTCATCACGATGATCGAAATAAGTACGATTAGAATCACCCAAATCAAGGCCTTTCCCATGGCTCCGCTCTCGGCCGCAAAGAAGATTGCCGCCGGAATGGTCAAGGTTTTCCCGGGAATATTACCACCTATCATCAGTGTGGCACCAAAATCTCCCAAAGCTCGCGCAAAGGCCAAGACAGTACCTGCAGCGACTCCCGGCCAAGAAAGAGGAATTGTAATCTTCCAAAATATCTTCCATTCCGAGACGCCCAAGGTGCGTGCCGCATAGATCATCGTTTGATCAATTTGTTCAAAGGCGCTTCTGACTGTGCGATACATCAAGGGAAAGGCGACAACCGTCGCTGCGATAACGGTAGCGGGCCAAGAGAATATGACAGTCGTGCCAAGGGCCAACAGGAACTTTCCCAAGGGTCCATTCTTACCAAATAGGATTAGCAGCAAAAATCCTACCACAGTAGGTGGTAAAACCAGAGGCAGAGTTAGGACTCCATCAATCAATCCTTTGAATTTCCCCCGATATCCCGAAACAAAGCAGGCAGCTGCGATTCCCAAGAAAAAAGTCACAATAGTGGCTATGAAAGCTGCTCTTAATGAAATTAGTAATGGGGAAAAATCCAGTCCCCTTAAATTAGTATAAACACAAATAACCCCCTTCCCTTCGTCAAGAACAATGAATAAAAAAATAGGACTCCCATGAAAGGGAGCCATGAATAAACTGGTGTTCCAGTCTAATATGAGCTACTCCTTTTCAAAACGTGAAGGCATACCTATTTCTGGGAACACCCTGAGGGCCAAGGCCCTGTCCAGCGACCATAGATTTGCTCGTTAGGTCATTCTGGCTCGGAGATTAATTATTCAATTTTTCCAAGTATTTCTCCCTCTTGAGATATACTCACCGCACAACCTTCGCTATAGTTAGTATATCGAGTTATGTTAGTTTATACTTGCCGGTGTTATGTAGATGGGACCTCGTGTTTAACTTAAACAAACATAAGCTAAGATAACTGAATTACATCGTCATTGTACAATGTGTTATAATATATTGCAAGTACATTAGCGATGATTTTTTCTAATCAATGCTAGAAAATATTCAGAAGGGACAGGTGCGTTCGCTATGTCCAATGATGTTTCTTATACGCCTGAAGAAGTTGCTAACATCCTTAGAATTTCCAAGTTTACAGTTTATGAACTCATAAAGCGGGGGGAGCTAACAGCTTACCATATTGGTCGCAAAGTCCGAGTTGAGGGTACTGATATTGAAAATTATAAACGAAAATCTAAGGGACTTAATCCCCTAGAATTCCCCGTCGCATCCCCATTAGACTCCCCCATATCGAACGACCGCTCAAATCATTGTTTTAAATCTGACGAAAGCTTAGTCATTTGTGGTCAAGATATTGTCTTGGACATCTTAACCCGCTATTTGGAAAAGCAATTTCCACAGGTTCACTTCCTGCGTCGTTATATTGGAAGCATCGACGGTCTCATAGCCCTCTACCGTGGCATGGCGAACGTTGTTACTGCGCACTTATGGGATAGCGATACCAACGAATATAATACCCCCTATGTTCGAAGGCTTTTACCCGGTCATCCGACCTGTATTATTAACTTGGTTTATCGAATGGAAGGCTTTTATGTTGCCAAAGGAAATCCTCAGAATATAACCACTTGGAGTGACCTAACCAAACCAGATGTTCGTTTTATTAACCGGGAAAGAGGGTCCGGCGCAAGAGTATTGTTAGATGAGAAACTAAGAATTTCTGGAATTAACCACAAAGATATCCTTGGCTATGGAGATGAAGAAATGACCCATCTTGCCATAGCGAGCAAAGTTGCACGCGGTGAAGCAGACGTTGGTTTAGGGATTGAAAAGGTAGTCATGCAATTTATAAATCTTGATTTTATCCCTCTGCATAAAGAACGCTATGATTTAGTAATACGACAGGAAGATCTAGAACGACATCATTTTCAGGCATTAATGAGTATCTTGCAATCCCCTGCTTTTCGAAATGAAGTGCTGGGAATCGGAGGGTACGACATCTCCCAGATGGGACAAATCATTGCTAAAATGTAATAGAAAGTGGCTAACCTAAACTTATAGGTTAGCCACTTTCAAATATTTGTTTAAAATTCTAGAAGGTCATGATCACGTAACCAAGAACGAGTACAATCAATAAACTTTTTCGCAGCGGGAGATAGGTCTTTCAGAGAAAGTGCTGCAATTCCTATGATACGATAATGAGGTTTATCTAAATCAACTATGTGTACGTTTTCGGGTACATTGAGCAAAATTAGTTCAGGAAGAATACTGATCCCCAATCCCATTTTTACCATTTCTAAGATGGTCTGTTCTTCCATTAATTCATATTGGATCTGTAGTTTCACTTTGTTTTCATTCAAACTGCGTTTAATATTGTCATCATTACCCCATTGCGGCATAATAAAAGGCTGATTTTCAAGTTGATCGAAGGAGATAACTTTTTGATGTCGCAGCGGGTGCTCAGGTGGCAAGAGGACCACCAGTTTGTCCTTTTTTAAGGGAATGACTTCAAATGACTTTGAGGTGGGCAGTGACAAAAAACCAAAGTCAACCGTGCCGTTGGATATCCAATCATTCATTTCATCATAACACCCTTGGTACGTTTTTATTTCGATAAGAGGATGAGTTTTATGAAATTGAGATAAAATCCCAGGAAGCCATCGCGTTGAAACACTGGATAAAGTTCCTAGGCGAACGGTACCAGTATTTACCCCTCTAATTGCAGCCGCTTCCTGCCGCAAAAGCTCCTCTTGGTGCAAGATTATTTGTACATGTTTAAGAATGCGCTCCCCGTTACTGGTCAAGCTTATGCCAGAACGATCTCTTTTGAGTAAGATAAATCCCAACTCATCTTCGAGGGTGGAAACTGCATAGCTCACACCTGACTGCGTCATATTGAGCTTTTCAGCCGTTTTGGTTAGGCTGCCAACTTCCACAATTGTATTAAAGATCTCAAATTTTGTTAGTGTCAAGTTAAGCACCTCTCCTACATAGGTATCGAATAACAATATATGTTCAGTGTTTTATATCAAATCCCGGATAATATAAATTTTATGCATGTTATGTTGGGTTGTCAATGACCGCATCAAACAACATCCGGCTAGGGCCCTGCATATAGTTCAAAAAAAGTGAAGCAATGTATATAATCTTTTGATTTTACCAGGCTCTATTTATACTGTAAGCTATTATTTAGATAAATAAATTCCGATATCATCAATCTGGCTTGCATTAGTGCCACTTCTCTATAAAAGTACACAAGGAGGAATTATTTAATAATATGAACAATGCCTATTTCCAAATTAAACTTCCGGAAAATGAACCT
>LADV01000151.1 GCA_000961805.1 Peptococcaceae bacterium BRH_c23
TGACCAGCTCACAGACCGAACTGCAAAGAAATGGGCTCGTTCTCTCGTTAAGCTTGCGGGAGTTACTGTGGTGACCACAGGGGCAGAGAACATCCCCCCCGAAGGCTCGGTTCTCTTTGTGAGTAATCACCAGGGGAATTTCGATATCCCTATCCTCCTCGGTTATATTGATAAACCAAAGGCATTCATCGCAAAGATCGAGCTGCTAAAGTTACCCCTGATACGAACATGGATGACTCATTTGAAATGTGTTTTTATGGACCGAACAGATATCAGGCAATCTCTTAAAGTTATTAACCAAGCGGCAGATCATCTCAAAGAAGGCTATTCTATGGTTATTTTTCCAGAAGGCACTCGGAGCAAAAGTAAGACTCTTGGAGAATTTAAACCTGGGAGTTTGAAGTTGGCATTGAAAGCTGGGGTTCCCATTGTTCCGGTTGCAATTGAAGGTTCTTATAAAATCATGGAACAAAACGGCTTTAAGATTAAGCCAGCCCATGTAACGATTACTATTTTCGACCCCATCCCTACCACCGGCCTTACCAAGGAGCAAGCAACAGATTTGCCTGAAAGAGTTAGGAAGATTATCGAACAAGGTTTATCGCTTCCCTGCAAGTGAACTCGTTCAGCTAAAGCTGAACATCGAGGCTTCAGATGAGGACGTGGGGGTCTTGAAAACTGGATAAATGATTCTCCAGCCTAAATATTAGTGCATTATCGTAGAGGATGCTAGTTCCGTAACAGGCTAAGCACTTCTACAACTTGTCTTATATGTTGCGATCTAATTGCTTGGATAGTACTTGGTATAAACTACTTTTTCTCACAGGAGGTTGCTTAATAATTATTACCTACTACCGAAACCATGCTAAAACGTTTATAAGCATTACAACGAAACTCTGGATTATGTTGAACACCTTGAAAACGAGGGCAAGGCGATTGTTATAAGACCATCAAAGCAATTAGAGGTCAGTAGATTGAAAAAATATCCCTAAGCTTCATGGACTTCTTCAACTCGGCTAGGAGGATACTAAACGCTCCTCTCAAAAGATTATGGAATTTGTGATCAATAGATCTAATCCCCCCACTTCCGATAATAGACATACTAGACATAATGGTTACTGCTGGGATAAAAACCAGCAGTAACCATTATCCCACGAATGCGTAACAACCAGGTCGTTACCCTCCGGTCTTGCTCGCTATAAACAGTACTGGTTTATAAGAGAAACTTATATCCATCGTTCTAACAATGTCCATAAACTTATCTTTCATATTGGCAGAGTTAATCAACCCAGCCATACAGTTTAGGTTTTTTTAGCCTGCTCTACTTTTTTGCCCAATCTATTAACCGATGCTCTATATACCACTTCAATACAAATCCTAAGCGCCACCATAGAAGTCTTTGAATAGGTCTGTTTTTGAATCTATACAGCAAACGCGCAACCCATAAGCGCCTAACGAGACATCTTCCCATAGGTTGCTTCAAAATTCTCTCTCGATAGTTCGAAAACGAAAATTCCTCTTTGATAAACGCATCGTTAATCTCCTCAGCAGCAACTTCACCGTATCCTAGTGCAAACGATATACCCTCTCCATAGATAGGATCAACGCCTGCTGCATCCCCTACCAATAAAACTCTTGGTGCAGAAAACGTGTTGTTAGGATTAAAAAAGCGTATGGGTTTGCCCTTTATTTCGTAATCATCAAGCTTTAGCTCATCCCGAATCAAATAATCATGAAGTACCTCTTTTAAATTCTTTCTTGGCCTAGGAATAACACGTGCATCATAGATTCCCCTGGTGGTAAAATGTTTGCCGCCTTCAATGGCTGGAAATCTCCAAACATAACCTTGTACATCTTCAACTATGGCGGAAAAATCAAAAAAACCCTGCTTGAATTCTTCTGATTGAGCAGGCTCAGTCATTAATTCTAAAGCCATGGACTGACTGGAATTCTTACCAATACTACGTTGTACTAGACTATTCGCCCCATCTGCTCCGACAATTAATTTAGAGAAATAATTCCCTATATTCGTTTTAACCGCTACGCCCTGCTCTTTGATATCGATACTCAAAACTTGGATTTCTTCCTCAATTCTAATACCACGCTTCCGTGCTTCAATGACCAACCAATGGTCAAATTCCCTTCTTCGGAAAACTTTAAAGCTTTGAGGGTCACGTTTTATACTTATTCCTCTGCCCTCAAACTGAAACCGAGCTTCGCTCACTTCAATATGAGGAACCTCTGAACAATTCAACCCTAGCCTCTCTAGGATGTAGTCCCCATCATTTAACATTCCGCCGGCACAAAGCTTTTCTCTGGGATGTTTAGCACATTCTAAAACCAGCATGTGTTCTGCTAAATGCGGTGAATTCTTCAACAAATGTAACGCAGTAGAGATACCTGCGGGACCCGAGCCTATAATTATAATATCATGTATCTCCCTAGATTCCTTCTGATCTATGTTCACAATAAAAGTTCCACCTCGCCTTCTATTTTTCGACCGAATAATGGCCAAAAGATTAAAGTGGTTGAGATGTGTCCCAACCACTTTTGGCTAAGTTTTATCAATACTTATCTTTAAAATTAGGAGACACCGAGAATTATTAAAATTATATCATCTTATACATATCGAATACGCAAAAAGCAAGTCGTTGTTTCTATCTGAATGTCTACGCTTAACAGCTAGGATCACCCCTAGCCATCCAAGACTCGCTATTGGTGACGTGGCCTGCGTCTTACCAAACGGGATTTCCACCCGCTAAATTTCATGACCTAGGCTCGATCGCGACCGAAACTTCAGGTATTAATATAAAAAACCGACAACAATTAAAACCTGAGCTAAAATGTAAGTAAACATGATTAGCGTCTCATAATTTTCTGAAGGCACATTAAAGCTGTTATATGCCAATACAGAATCAGAGACTATGAAAAATAAGGAACCAATAAAGGGCAATAAGAATTGAAGTGTAAATCCGTTCCAAATACGGCATGTACTAGTAAAACTCATCATCAATATGACACACATATAAATAACCACTGGAACAAGCATCTCTTTCAGGTTTGGACTAAGTATCCTAAGAATAGCATAGCCATATAAAATATATGGGATTAAAGCTATAAAAAACCAAATTGGTACAACTTCAAAATACTGTATTGATTGTAGAAAAGCCAGGGTATAAAATAAATGGCCAACAAGGAATGCCAATAAACCAATTGCAAAGAATATTTTTTTCGATCCCCCTAATAGTGAAACGTCACCAAGAAACCCGAAAAATAAAGCAGTTACAATAAACCAGTTGATATGCACTGCACTTGTCAAATAGAAAAGAATAATTAAGGGCACTAATAGGGGTTTTGTCAGTACTTTGAGTTTTAGATTACTATTTCTGTCGGCATATAAGTTAACGATAAAAGTAGCGATAAAGACAATTACTATAAGAATTTGTAGAATCATACCACACCTCCAAGAACTAGCTTAAATTAAATATGCATTAACAAAACAGTCTGAAGCTCAAGATACAAGTTCAGACTGTTTGTCTATGCAAATATATTTTACTTATATAAGGCTTTCTTTACCTCAGGTAAATCCAACATATCGAGTGTTTCAAGAAGTGGTTTGGCTGTTTTTAAGTCATATCCCATGGCGACGAAATAGTTTAACTTTCCTTTTTCGAAATCATTTTTAATCTTTGCGTTAGGGCCTTTCTCTAAAGGTGGGATACCCCTTGCCCTATCAGGCATCTTATACTCCATAGGGTTTATGCCTTCACGAATATTAAATGAATGGCGAAGAGTTTTTATTCTTCGTGCTATGTGCAGGTATTCCTCAAAGCCTAAGTTCCATCCTGTCATTGCGTTAGCCCATTCAACGATAGGTGGTGTAACTTCCGCATCAAAAGCAAAAGCACAAAGACCAAAACCGTTGATAAGATCCATAAAGCAGCTAGCATCCCTTAAACTATCACCCGGATCTGCATCCGTGCACTTATTCTTCATAGGATGAAGGTTCTTATCTGTTAACTTATTACTCGGTTGAGCTGGTCTATACAAACTGCAGCAGTCTAGCGTACTGGTATGTCTACCTAGTGTGGGCTCCGCTTCATATCCAACCCCTAGACCCGTGCCATCGGGATTGCGTGGATCATGCATCGGTACTTCTTGTCCTCCCACATGCATTGCATATGCTTGTGAGCCTTTTCCAAAGTGTTCGGATGCTAATTTGACGCCGTTCATGAGATGTTTTCCAATGCCTTCTCCGTTTGCTATTTTTTCAACCAGTTTTACAGTTGCTTCGGCATTACCCCAGGTTAACTCCAAACCATCCGTATCAGCGGAGGTGATTGCTTTGTTTTCATATGCCTCAAAAGCCCATGCGACAGTTACTGCACAGCTGATTGTGTCAATACCAGCACGGTTCAGTAGATCGTTTATCTTGATAATACTGGGCATATCATTGCAAAGCAGCATTGTCCCAAAGCCGCAAATCGTCTCATACTCAGGCTTATGGGATTCTGATATAGGATAGGGTCCTTCCGTTACAGCTACTTTTCCACCACAACAAAGTGGACAGTTGTAGCATCCATACTTATCCGTTTCATATTTAGTTACCGAATCGTTGGAAATTTCATGAGTTAACCTTCCTGGAAAATCGATATAACCGACACCTTTCCAGTTTTTAACCGGCGAATCACCAATGTTGGCTGAGTAAGCTACTGTACCTGATGTTCCCCATGTTTTCATAGCGTATTTTTCAACTTCTCCACTAATAGGTGACATATTATTTTCGCTTAGAAAGCGTATAACGCCTGATAATACCGGTATATTTGCCGCTTCATTTATAATTTTGTCTTTCAGTGGATGTTTGTAGGTAAAAAACGGCTGGGCAAAATCATCTATCAATTTTGATATCGTCTGCTCGTCAAAAATATTGACGTTCTTATTACCACCAAGGCATACTGCTTTCAAGTTTTTTGAGCCCATTACTGCACCTAATCCGCTTCTTGCTGCCAGCCTTCCTTTATCTGTTACGACACCGGAAATCCTCGCCATTTTTTCACCGCCTGGTCCGATGCAAGCTGTTTTAAAATGAGCGCCATATCTGTTCGTTAAATCGTCAATCGTATCATTGGAATCCTTTCCCCATAAATCAGTAGCATCTATGAGCGTTTTTTTATCACCGTCTATCAGTAAGTAAACAGGTTTTTTACTTTTACCCACAAAAAATATACCGTCATATCCGGTGGACTTTATTGCCGGAGCAAAATATCCCCCACAGTTGGCGTCACCCCAAGTATTTGTTAACGGACTTTTCCCCATAATCATCCAACGTCCCGAGAAAAACGCACCAGAGCCGGTTAAGAGGCCGCTCATCATACCGAAAATGTTTTCAGGACTCAGCGGATCTATCCCAGGCTGCATAACTGCTTCAAATAAGAGAGTATCGCCACTTATACCTAAAATGTAAGCTGAACGGCCATAAATGGGGGAGTAGGCATAACAGAAATGGGTAAAAACCATACCTAATGGGTGCGAAACTTTAGATGATATATAAAACTAACATTCCACATATTTACATCAAATTCCTTCCAAGATTACAGAAGTATTCCAAATAAAATAAGGCCAGACCGTCCAAAAAAAGACGATCTGGCCTTCAAATGATATATATTCCCAGCTCACCACGTCACGATAAAAATCACACCAAGGCTTTCAGCTCACCTCAAATATAGCACTATTATCGTCTCCACGTGCCCTGTCACGATAATAGAGCTATATTTATATAGTCATATTGTCGTGACTAGGGTACCCTGTCTCTGAAAAAGACTGATGTTAGCTGTTCATTACATCAAATTGAGGTTGCATAATCTGAGAATGCCCTCAATTACGTAGTATTTAGTGAGATTCATGGGATCTCTATTTTGTGGTTCCTAAAATTAATTAGGAGTGTAAAATCAGCAATACTGCGCGCTGATTTTACACTCCTATTCCTATTTTCTTCTGAATTTTTGAAAGTAGCTGCCTCAGAATGAGTGTACTAAAC